>CAIJYR010000023.1 GCA_903824965.1 uncultured Thiotrichales bacterium | reverse complement strand
CAGAAACTCCTCAATCACCGACCGCGAAAGTGTCTCGGATTTCAAACCCCTTTTAACGTGTTTAGTCATGCGTTACAATCCGAACACTGCACTGTCGCACTTCAAGCTTGAATCCAGGAAGTCAAACACAGAAGATTATCTCTCCCTGCCACCCCTCTCCTTTCAGGAGAGGGGCGAGCTAAAAGCGTTTACGCACCTGAATACGCATCCCTACTAAAAGGGCACATCGTCGTAGCCGTCGGCAGGATGCCCGTGATCGGGAGGCATAGACGCAGACGAAGAACGTTGAGAGCTGGATCGGCTTTGTCCGTAATCCTCCGAGGGTGCCGATCCTCCCTTGCCATCGAGCATTTGCATCTCATTGGCCACAATTTCGGTGGTGTATCGTTCGAGGTTGGTGTTTTTGTCAGTGTACTTGCGTGTCTGCAAACGACCCTCGATATAGACCTTGGATCCTTTTTTCAGGAACTCACCGGCTACCTCTGCGTTTCGTCCGAGTAAGACGACTTGGTGCCATTCGGTGTGGTCTTGCCACTGTCCGCTGTCTTTGTCCTTGCGTCCCTCGGTGGTTGCGATCCGAAGATTGCCCCACGCCACACCGTTTGGGCTATAACGTATTTCTGGGTCACGGCCTAAGTTGCCGATGAGAATGACCTTATTTACACCTCTTGCCATCGTTGTTTCTCCTGTTAGAATCTTAGAATCAATGGGATTTCGTGGCCGATTGTACCGGCCCAAAAGACTGTCGATGTTCTGGACAAGGCCCCAACCGTGTGAGTGCCAGCAGATGATCGCGGGTTGGGTACCCTTTGTGGCGGGCAAAGCCATACTCAACCCAGACGGTGTCCATCTGGCGCATCAGCGCATCACGCGCCACCTTAGCGAGAATGGAAGCGGCACTGATGGCAGGTTCCGTGTCATCGCCATGGACAACGGTTCTGGCAGGACACGGTAAACCCTCAGGGGAACGGTTGCCATCCACCAACACAAGTTCGGGCACAACACTCAAATGCTGGACGGCACGGGTCATGGCCAGTAGGGAGGCGTGTAGAATGTTGAGGCGGTCGATTTCCGCAACCTCTGCACGGGCTACGGCATACGCAAGGGCACGCTCCCGGATGAGTACGTCTAACGCCTCTCGCTGGCGCTGGGAAAGTTTCTTGGAATCGGCCAGCCCAGGAATCGGACGGGCTGGATCCAGAATGACCGCAGCCGCATACACCGGTCCTGCCAACGATCCGCGCCCCACTTCATCGACTCCCGCGACCAAAACACAGCGTTCGCCTACGCTACCCATGCCATTGTCCATCGCTGTACCTTACCGTGCACGCTGTTATTTTACAAAACGCTGAGAATCGCAAAACCATGCAAAGGATAGCAAATAACCTTACCTTTGCAAACAGGGGCACGCCAAGCGAAAGAACGCGGCCATGGTACCGAGGCTTCTGTTATGATCTGTGTACTGTAATTTCACCGAGGAGCACATGGAGCGAAGCGTAGTGCGACGAGCCCCGCGTAGCCGTGAGGGCCGTACGTTTTGTCGATGTCCGCAGCCGTATCGCGGGCTGAGACAAAACGTAAGGCAACCGAGCACGGCGTAAAGCCATTTGT
>CAIJYR010000022.1 GCA_903824965.1 uncultured Thiotrichales bacterium | reverse complement strand
TCACTCTTTCGTATACTCCCCTTGCAGGCGATATCGTCAACGTCACAGATACGGCGAATTTCTTAGACAAAAACGCAGGCACCAATAAACAAATTACGGTCACAGGCTTCACACTGTCCGGTCAGAACGCTATGGATTACATCATCAAGGGTACAACCCGATCGACTGTTGCGGACATCACCCCCAAAACGTTGACCGTCACGGGAACCACGGTTGCCGACAAAGCCTACAACGGTAATCTATATGCCACCCTGAGCCATGGCAGTTTAGTGGGTCTGGTTGCAGGAGATGCTATTACGCTGACCCAGGCAGGTAAATTTGGCTCCCAAAATGTCGGTACTGGCATTGCCGTCACAGCCAATGACCGAATCACTGGCATTGCTGCAAGCAATTATGCCTTGATCCAACCGACTGGCTTAAGCGCCAGTATCACCCCTGCACCCCTGACGATCACCGTCAACAATGTTACAAAAACCTATGGGGATATCCCCACGCTTGCAGGTACTGCGTTCGTTGCAGCGGGACTGAAAAACAATGAGACTGTGGGAAGCGTGACACTGAGCAGCGCGGGGGCAGCCAGTACCGCAAGCGTCCCGGGAGGCCCCTACAGCATCACCGCAAGCGATGCCACAGGAGGTACCTTTGCAAGCAGCAATTACAGCATTACCTATATGGATGGTGTACTCACGATCAAACCTGCCAAACTCACCGTGACAGCCACTGCCGCCACCAAAACCTACGGTGCGAATGATCCAACCCTGACCTACACCCATTCCGCCCTGGTGGGCGCAGATACGGATGCGATCTTTTTTGGTGCCTTGGATAGGGTTTCGGGAGAAAACGTCGGCAATTATGCCATCACCCTGAATACACTCAGCGCGGGTGGTAACTACAGCATCGTCTATACGGGTGCAAGGCTGACTGTGAACCCTGCCTCCCTCAGTATCTTTGCCAATCCGACATCGAAAGTCGTTGGCACAGCGGATCCTGCCTTGACCTATACGTACTCTGGATTCGTCAACAATGATACCGCTTCTGTATTCTCCGGCACGCTAGGGAGGGTTTCTGGCGAGACGCTTGGCAATTACGCCATCACCCAAAATACATTGACGGCTGGTAAAAACTATACCATCACCTATACTGGGGCAATGTTGTCGATCTTTTCTACGGCCGCGAACCCCTTTTCCATCGCATCGGTCGTGAGATCGATCTCTCCGATCACGCAACCCCCTGCTCTTCCAGTCACGACAACTCCAGTGGCGACCCCCCAGGTAGAACAAGCGTCTCAGTCCGCCATAACCCCAAGCGCGACCTCCCCAGGAGCGTCAACCACTTCGTCGTCCTCCGAATCGTCGCCCCAAACGTCTGGACAATCGTCTCAGTCTTCGTCCACAACGGCTGCCTCCGATTCAAACGGCCAAACGAACCAAGAGAACACTAGCACCCAGTCTACACAGTCTAGCCAAACCAGTGGCGGGCAAGCCTCCAAAGCAGCAGTGAATACCGCATCCACGCAGGCTGCGCCGACGAGCACCCCAGCTACCCAGGCTGCGCCCGCAAGCACCGCCTCTCAACCCACACCTGCCACAACCACACAAGCCCCCTCTACAACCGCCACACACGCATCCTCAACGTTGGTCAATGCACTGTCCTCCGGTAGCACACCAGAGGCCGCTGTCTCTGCAGCCACACAAGCCAACAAGGCACAAACCAACCTCAGCACCGCCCAAACCGTAGCGGTCAGCCCCTCCAACCAAGCCGTTGCAGCCTTGGCAAACCAAACGGCAGGGGCAAGCCAAACCGCTACGCCGTTGGTACACGCCCTTGCCGCCGCTGGAATCGATTTACAAGGCAGTGCGTCCCCTAATGCCGCTGCGCATAGTCCTGCTGGACAATCCCTCGTAGCAACGCTTGCGAGTGGAGGAAGCCCAGACGTAGCCTTGTCCTCTATGACCCAAACCAGTGCTGCCGTGACGAAACTCACTGCCGCACAATCCGTACCCGTCTCGACCCCTAACCAAGTAGCGGCAACCTTATCAGGTGGTGGAGGGGGAGCATCAACAGCAACCGCACTGCAAGCAGCAGGGATTCCCACCACCACAGGGAGCGCCAATCCTGCTGGCCAGGCTTTGGTCGCGGCACTCGCCTCTGGTGCCTCTCCCGCAGAAGCCATGGCCTCGGCACAAAAGGTCGTTGCGGCACAAACCGCCCTAGCCAGCGCCCAATCCGTACCCGTCTCGTCCGCCAATCAAGCCGTTTCTACTTTGGCCAGCGGCTCGAACCCTGCTGCTGTGCTAGCGGCTGCCGGTGGCGGCACACAAACAGGAAACGCCTTGGTTGCGGCACTCGCCTCTGGCGCTTCTCCCGCAGAGGCCATGGCCTCGGCACAAAAGGTCGCGGCGGCGCAAACTGCCCTCTCCAATGCGCAGACCGTACCCGTATCACACTCCAATCAGGTCGCAGCGAGCTTGTCGAGCGGTAGAAACTTAGCAGCAGCACTGCAATCGGCGGGTATTACCACAACCACTGGTGGAGGAGCCAATCCCGCAGGGCAAGCCCTGGTTGCGGCACTCGCCTCTGGCGCTTCTCCTGCAGAAGCCCTAGCCGCCGCACAAAAGGTCGTCGCAGCACAAACTGCTCTGGCCAACGCCCAAACCGTCCCCGTTTCAGCGTCCAACCAGGTCGCAGCAAACTTGTCAAGCGGTGGAAACCCAGCAGCGGCACTCCAAGCAGCAGGGATCACCACAACCCCTGGGGGGGCCAATCCTGCCGGTCAAGCCCTGGTTGCGGCACTCGCCTCGGGTGCCTCTCCTGCAGAAGCACTGGCTGCTGCACAAAAAGTCGTCGCGGCGCAAGCAGCCCTTGCCAACGCCCAAATCGTACCCGTATCACAGTCCAATCAAGTAGCTTCCGCCTTAACAGGGGGGGGAAACATGGCCGCTGCCCTCAAAAATGCAGGCATCTCGGCAGACGGTGCCGCCGGACAAACGCTCATCACAGCCCTGGCTTCGGGTCAGACGCCAGAAGCAGCACTCGCCGCTGCTACCAAGGCCAACATTGCCCAAACCACCCTCACCATCGCCCAAACCGTACCCATGTCAAAATCTGATCAACTGCTCACTGCTTTGGCGAATGGTGCCGATCCCTCAGGGAGCCATTCCCTTGAAAAAACAGCCGCCCTATTGGCTGCGCTTTCTTCTGGTGTCCCACTGGAGAAAGCTATGGTGGCCAGCAACGACAACAACGAATCGCTTGCAGCACTCGCCAAAGCACAAGTGGTACCCGTATCTCCCATGAATCAGGTCATTGGTGCGTTGGCGAACTCTGTACCCACTACCCACCTTACGCACAGAACGCGATGAACCATCCTCCTGAGCATCGCTGACACCATGGCCCTGTTTGGTGGTACGCATGATCCCGCTTCGGCGTTTCCCCTGCGGGAAGCCGATCAGTGTGTGCTGTGCGGCATGTGCTCGGCCTATTGTCCCACCTACCTGAAAAACCGTGAGGAGGGAGAATCTCCACGTGGTCGCATCGCGATCCTCATCGCACTTGCTTCCAATTCACTGACCCCCTCCCCTCGCATGCGTGCCCACATCGCACACTGCTTGGTCTGTCGGGCCTGTGAGCGGAGTTGTCCCTCTGGCGTACCCTACGGTCGGATCATCGACGCAGGACGCGCACTGCTCGCGGAGCGCGTGGGAACCCCCTTGGTAGAACGCTTGCTTTTGCATGGCCTGATCGCCCAACCAGACCGTTTGCAGCGTTTGGCAGGGCTGTTGTACAAACTACAACGCAGTGGTCTCATCCGTCTTGCGCCACTCCTCGGCCTGCGACGACTCGCACGTTTGTTGCCACCGTTGCATGCGCCCTTGCCGTTTCAACCACATTATCCTGCGCGTGGTGTGGAGCGGGGGCGCGTTGCCTTGTTCACCGGATGTATCACCAAACTCCTGGACCGTACGACCCTCGAAGCCTCGCTGCATGTACTCACACACCTAGGCTTTAGCGTCGATGTGCCTCCGGAGCAGGGTTGTTGCGGCGCATTGCATCTTCATGCTGGTGATCCGGTCGGTGCAGAACCCCTCCTACAGCAGAATGCAGCGACTTTTGCCAAACCAGAATGGCTCGCCATTCTTACCATGGCCAGCGGTTGTGGCGTTACCCTTGCCGAAAGCCTTCACGCTCAACATGGCGACCATCGTGTGATGGATATCAGCGATTTTCTGGCACGTTCTCCTTGGCCCAAAGAGATCACCGTGCGACCACTTCACAAGCGCGTGGCTGTGCATGATCCTTGTTCTCTCGTCAATGGCTTGCGCAAACCCGAAGGCCCCTATCAATTGCTGCGGCGTATTCCGGGTCTGATGGTGCTTCCGCTCCCCGAAAACAACCAATGTTGTGGGGGTGCGGGTGCGGCTTTGCTCACGCATTCGGATCTTACGGAGGCGCTACAGTCGGACAAGATCGACGCACTGCGTGAAATTGCACCTGATATTTTGGTCACCTCCAACCTCGGTTGTGCGCTACATCTTACCCAGGGCACGCAACAGGCTGGGATCAGCCTCGAAATCATCCATCCGATTACGCTCTTGGCACGCCAACTTGCGTTTGAATCATAGGTGCGTGCGTCAGAACGCGATCAATCGCCGCGACCAAATCATCGAGATCATGAGTACACAGCGGCTCTCGGACAATCGGACACAGCAACAATTCACGCTCCGACATACGTTCCGCAACTGGACACAACCCCGCTTCATAAGATACTAAGGGAGAACGATCAAAGGGAAAGTGTCCATGGGCAAAAGCCCGACGTTCTTGATACACGCGATTCAGATAGAGCGGCCGCACATACCCCCCCACCAAGGCCGTAGCCTCGAAATCATGCGGAAGCGGCAACTCTGCATTCACCGCCTGCACGAAAAGCGAGCGCGACAAACCCACCGTCTCAGCATCATAACGAATCGGGTACACGTACCACGAATGGGTACAATCCTCTGCCACCACAGGCGGTACAATCCCCGGATACCCAGACAATTGCGCACTGAGATAGGTCGCCAACGCCTGGCGATGTGCCAACAAACCTTCCAAGCGTTGCAACTGCGCAATTCCGATGGCGGCCTGTAGCTCGGTCAGCCGATAGTTTCCCCCAAAAAGGCACGTATCCGTATCGATCGGCCAGTGATCCGGTAGATTCTCCCCATGGTTGCGGATGAGTTGCAGACGTTTGGCAATGGCATCGTCCTGCGTGACCAACATGCCCCCCTCACCCGTGTGGATGTGCTTGTGGTAGTTCAGGCTGAAACCACCACACGCACCCAGCGCCCCAACAGGTTGGCCGTGATAGCGAGCGCCAGGCGCTTGGGCAGCGTCTTCGACCACCGCGATGTTCGCACGTCGCGCAACAGCAAGAATGCCGTCCATGTCCGCAGGATGCCCAAAGAGATGAACAACCACGATCGCACGGGTACGCGGAGAACACTTGGCCGCAACCGAAGCAGGGTCTAGACAAAACGTAACGGGATCAATGTCCGCGAAAACCGGCACAGCACCCCAAAAAAGGGCGCAGGTCGCAGAGGCCGACATGGTGAAGGGAGAACAAATGACCTCATCGCCCGGCCCAACGCCGACCGCTCCGAGTGCGGCCACAAGACCCGATGTCCAGGAATTGACACTGACCGCGTGACGAAAACCATACTGATCGGCCCATGCCGACTCGAAAGCACGTACCTGCGGGCCACCCAGAAAGCCTTCGCCAGCTGCGCCGATAAAACCCGACAGACAGTCCGAATCGAGCACCGCAAGCACCGCAGCACGTTCCTCTGTACCCATCGTGCGCCGTGGCGGAAAGGGTGTGCGACGTATCGGTACGCCGCCCAAAATGGCAGGAAGGGAGGTCATGCACAGCCTTCCTGTCAGTGCAGGGAGCGACGGCTTTCTAGGGCTGCTTCTTTGGCCGGATCGACCCACCAGGTTTCGAGTCCGAGATCATAGCGGGGCGACACCGCTGGACGGCCCAGTTTGTCCCAATATGCCACACGATAGATATGCAAATGCCAGTGGGGGATGACATAAAAGCCCCACAAAAGCACCCTGTCCAATGCACGGGTACGCGCCACCAATGCCTCTCGGTCGGGCGAGGCGATGATCTGTGCCACCAGCTGATCTACGACCGGATCATGCACCCCCGCCACATTGCGGCTGCCTTCCTGCAACAGCTGTTCAGACCCCCAGAGATCGCGTTGCTCGTTGCCCGGGGACAGCGACTGGCCCACCGCTTCTACGACCATATCGTAATCAAAGGTATCCATGCGGTTTTGGTATTGGGTGGCGTCGATCGTCCGTACCCGTGCTGTAATGCCTAAGCGATCTAAATTATGCACAAAGGGCAGGACAATACGCTCAAAGTCAGGGGAGACGAGCAGAATTTCAAACACCATCGGTTGACCAGAAGCCTCATGGACCATCCGCTGATCCCTGATTGACCAACCCGCCTGTTTTAATAAATCTAACGCCTGTCGCAAATTGTCTCGGATTTGCCCTGATCCATCGCTGACCGGCGGTTTGTATTCCTGCGTAAAGACCTCCTCTGGAATTTTGCCCCGAAAAGGGTTCAACACCGCAAGCTCCGCAGCACTCGGCAGTCCACGAGAGGCCAAGTCCGAGTTTGCAAAAAAACTCGTGGTGCGGGTGTACGCACCATAAAAAAGATTCTTGTTGGTCCATTCAAAATCGAAGGCATAGGCCAACGCAGCCCGTACCCGACGATCTTGAAAGACTGCACGACGGGTATTAAAGAAAAAACCTTGCATACCAGTAGGTTCATCATTGGGGATTTCTACTTTCTTGAGAAGGCCATCACGTACAGCAGGTACATCGTAGGCCATGGCCCAATTCTTAGAAACGTTTTCCACACGCACATCATACGCCCCTGCTTTTAGGGCCTCTAAGGATACGGTGCCATCTCGGTAATAATCGATGTGTATTTTGTCGAAATTATAACGCCCTCGGTTGACCGGAAGATCTTTTCCCCAATAATCGGGTACCCGTTGGTAGGTGATGCTGCGCCCTGGATCCATTGTTTCAATGCGATACGGGCCACTGCTGATCGGTACTTCGAGTGTGGTCTTTTCAAAATCACGCTTCTCCCAATACGCTTTGGAGAGAAGGGGCATCTGTCCGAGAATCAGCGGCAATTCTCGGTTGCTTCCTGGAACAAAAGTAAAGCGAACGGTACGTGCGCCAGTTGCTTCGGCTCTCAGAATGCTTGCGTAATAACTCCGATAAAAGGGATGTCCTTTGGTCTTGAGCGTTTCAAAACTCCACACGACATCCTCCACGGTCATGGGGCTGCCGTCATGAAAGCGTGCTTCTTTTCGGAGGGTAAACGCTACCCAGGAGCGATCGGGCGGGGTTTCGATGCTCTCCGCCACCAAACCGTACTCCGAAAAGGGTTCGTCCCGTGATTGAGACATCAAGGTGTCAAACAAAAAACCATTGCTTGCAGGTGCAATGCCTTTGAGAATAAAAGGATTGAGGCTGTCATAGGTACCCACGGCCGCAAGACGTAAGGTACCCCCCTTCGGCGCCTCTAGATTGACATACTCAAAATGAGTAAAATCAGCGCCGTATTTCAGATCACCGTGCATGGCAATCCCATGCGCAGGGGCCGCCATACCGAGCACAGGAAGCAAGCTCAGAACCAACAGGACAATGACATTCATCTGCTTCTCCGTAAAAACCCCCACGAGCATTAGGGGGTGGTTGTACCATTCAATTCAATTCAGTTCAATTCAGTTCAATTCAGTTCAATTCAGTTCAGGTGTAGATGATGAAACCAGCCATCGTGTGGCAGCAAACGGGTCTCGATACGCTGCCAAAGATGGCCATTGGTAACAGTATTTACAAAACTGCGTGTATCCGGCGTCCATTGCCATACTGCGATCAGAGTCACATACAACAACAGCGAAGCGAACGGACTGCGCGGGGCCAAGATTTTGAACGCTGTTCCGAAGGATCGTTTCATCTGTGCGCCAGCAAGGTCGACACTATAAACCTCGTCCAGAATCAAGTGAACTAGATAGCCACAACCCGCAAAAATCCCCGCGATCCAAGAGGCTAGGGGGGTCGATCCATCCAAGTGATGCACCACTATCGCTGTCAAAAAACACAACAGAACAGCCGCAGGAATAGTATGGAAAACGCCTCGGTGGACGGTGAGACTGGTGAAGGCGTAAAACAAACCGTAGCGCAAAGCCACAAACGTGCCCAACCAAAGGCAACAGAGTTCTAGCACCGAGAGGTGGGTACCCAGACGGAACATCACGATCGAGGCACCCAACACAGAGAAGACCTCGAATCCGACGCGCAAAGGCGTGGAGTGTTTAGAATCCATATCCGGCAAAACACCCCCGAGGGTGCCTAACATAAAGTACAGCACTACGTCGGGAGGAGTAGCCATCCCGCTCACCAACAACGTCGTCGCACCGATGCCGCTCACGGTCATCGCAACAGAAAGATGTACAGGAAAGGAAGCCATGGACGCTGGATGGTGCCGTTAGACAGGGTGCGGGAGAATCGGTAGAATGGTACCGCTGTTTGTTCCTGTCGGAAAATAGCCGATTTAGCCCTTGGAGGTGAATGTGCGTCAACCAGCTCTGCTGGCCTTGGAAGACGGCAGCTTGTTTCGTGGTGAATCCATCGGCGTAGAGGGTCTGTCTGTCGGCGAAGTCGTGTTCAACACCGCCATGACCGGCTACCAGGAGATTCTCACCGACCCGTCCTACTGCAAACAGATTGTCACCCTCACCTATCCGCACATCGGCAACGTAGGATGCAACCTAGAGGACGAAGAGTCTCCCGAGGTGCGTGCAACGGGGCTGATTATCCGCGACTTGCCACCGCGTGTCTCCAACTTTCGGGCACGGTATTCCCTGCCAGAGTATCTTGCAATGCACCGCGTGGTGGCCATTGCCGACATCGATACACGGCGTCTCACGCGCCTCTTGCGCGAAAAAGGTGCCCAAAACGGTGCCATCATGGCCGGACAATCCCAAGATCCGGACGTGGCCCTGGCCGCAGCCCGTGGCTTTCCTGGTCTCAAGGGCATGGATCTGGCGCGGGTGGTGAGCTGTACACAGGAGTACCCCTGGATCGAAGGCACTTGGAGCCTGTCGCATGGGCATCCAACAGCGCCCGAGGAATCTTTCCGTTTTCGAGTGGTTGCCTACGATTATGGTGTCAAGCACAACATCCTACGAATGCTCGTCAGTCGTGGCTGTCATGTCACGGTGGTTCCCGCCGAAACCCCCCCCCAGGCAGTGCTGGCTATGCAGCCCAACGGTGTGTTTCTGTCGAACGGCCCTGGGGATCCGGAGCCATGTGAGTATGCCATTGCAGCGGCTCGCACGTTCATGGAGCGCCGTGTGCCGCTTTTTGGGATCTGCTTGGGACACCAGATTTTGGGACTCGCAAGCGGAGCGAGAACGATCAAAATGAAATTCGGCCACCACGGTGCAAACCATCCTGTGCAAGACATTGCTTCTGGCCAGGTGATGATCACCAGTCAAAACCACGGGTTCGCTGTGGATGAATCCAGTCTGCCCGCAAACGTGACAGTCACCCATCGCTCTCTCTTCGACAACAGCCTCCAAGGGATTCGATGCACGAACGCCCCCGCCTTTGGTTTCCAGGGGCATCCAGAAGCAAGCCCTGGCCCGCATGATGTGGCATCGCTGTTCGATCAATTCGTCGAAATGATGGAAAACCATCGTCCAGGTACGGCTCCGTAAGTCGCCTCGCCCTCCACCCCGCCTCAGGGCGGGGTGTGCCCCATCGCGAGACAGCACGTTCTAATGCTCCGATTCTTCTGCTCGGTCTTCTGTCCCTGAGGCGGGAACCAAGGCAAGGAGCGCACGATGATCGACCTTGCCCGTACCCAGTTTCGGAATGTCCTTGAGGAAGCGGAGGTCACGCGGCATACAAAGGTTGCTGAACCCTTTGGCCTTGAGCACCATACGAATCTCGCTGATCAGTATGTGTGCATCGTTCGCAACCGCAACCAACATTTCCCCCTTCTGTACATCCGGTTGGCTGACAATAGCCACCTGAAAACGCGGCCCATACTGCGGAAACGCCCCCGCCAGTGCCTCTTCGACCGCCGTTAGGCTCACCATTTCTCCACTGATCTTCGCAAATCTTTTGAGTCGTCCAAGGATATGCACAAATCCCTTTTCATCCACTTGCACGATGTCCCCCGTATCGTACCAACCACCTAGGCGTTGGAAACTCGCATTCGCCTCTGGATTCAAATACCCTTTCATTACATTGGGGCCGCGTACAAACAGGCGACCCCCCTCAGGAACCCCTTCTACGGGATCTAGCCTCCATTCCACGCAGGGCAGAAACAGCCCCGCAGAACCAAAGCAGCGCACCATCGGCAAATTGACTGACAATACCGGAGAACATTCTGTCGCACCATACCCTTCCAGAATAGAAATGCCAAACTTACGGGCATATAAATTGAAAGTAGCCTCTTGTATCTTTTCCGCACCCGCAAACAAATACCGCACTTGACGGAAATCGTAGGGATGTGCATGTTGTCCGTACCCGTTCAAGAACGTATTGGTTCCAAACAGCACAGTGCAATCATGATGATACACAGATGTGGGTACGATACGATAGTGTAACGGAGAAGGATACAGGTAGGTATACAACCCATTGGAGAGCGGGAGAAGCAATCCTACGGTTAGACCAAAGCTGTGGAACAGTGGCAGCGCATTAAAAACACGATCCGTATCGTCTAGATCACAACTGACCCGCACTTGCCGAATGTTCGAGAGCAGGTTGTAATGCGTAAGTTCTACACCCTTTGGGATCCCCTCAGAACCACTCGTGAACAATACAAGGGCTGTGTCAGAAGCAAGCGGCCCAGGGTGAAAAGCGTCCAACCGAAGCAGGAACCGCACAAAGGTCAACCCCTTGGTCACAGGTGACATCTCGGCACGAACGTCTTCCAAGTAAATAAGTTCTACCCCAGCCGCGACCAATCCATCTAGGTTTATTTTTGCCTTCTCAATGAACGCATGTGACGTAATGATATGCTGTAAGCTTGCGAGTTGTACGCAATTCAAAAGTGTGCTTGGGCCAATCGTATAATTGAGAATGGCGGGTACAAAACCAGCCTGCCAGAGACTCATCAACACCACCGGAAACGTATTCGTGTTAGGCAACAGTACCCCAACATGCTTCTGTAAGAGTGTTTTCCCCAGCCGAGGTCGAGCTTCCCAGATGTCTGCCAGCAGTGCACTGCCTAGCAACAGTCGTTGGTAGGTGATCGATTGCTCTGTAAAATCTTGTAAAATGGCTTTGCTGCGGTGTTGGCGTGCCTCGTGTGCGATTGCTGCATAAACCGACGAGGGCCCCAACTGCATTTCTACCTCAAATTGTTGCCGTACCATGGATTGGCGCAGCCATCCTGTCAGATGCTCGCGAACCTTTCGCATACCGTGGTATTCTGGTCTAGGCGCTGTCTGAACCTCGCTAAAGTGTACCGTCACCTCAGGGAACCACCGCCGCCACCCGGGATGGGGACAAAAAGGCAGCCGATTGGCACCACGCAGGTAGGCCGTGATCACCTTAGCCTGTGTCGCGAGCAGTAGAAAACCGGTGCCATCCGGAATCTTCATGAGACTGCCTGTGCGCGAGAGTCGCCCCTCAGGGAAGAGCACCAAGCGGCCGTTGTTGTTGAGAAAGGCCGCCATGTGCTTCAACGCATAGGGCGAGGACGCATCAATGGGGAAGGTGTGACGGTTGATCATAATCCAGCGATGCAAGAACGAGGTCTGGGCCGTCGTCTTAGAGGTCACAAAGCGCCAGTCGTCCTCGAGACAGAGGGCGATAAACAACCAGTCGAACCAGGACACATGGTTCGGAACAAGCAACACCGGGCCGCGTGTTTGCAACACCGATTCATTGTAGGTACGATAGCCGTATAACAGGCGTGCAAGAAAACGAACAACCTTCTTTATCATCGACATAGAAGACTCCTGATAGGTGAGTCGGGTAGCGATAGAATGCCAGAGAACTACCAAGAAATCATCGGTGATGGGCCCATCCTACGAATGTTAGAGCGCATCCGTGAGCACCATGGTCTGATACATGTCCGTATCAAGAACAAGGGTAGCCCCTCTAGCAGTGCTATTATCTCTACCAATGCAGCCAATCGCACCTGGCAATTCGATGAATTACCCTCCGAAGAACACAACCGCCTCTTGCTGAAAGAACGAATCTGCGGAATAGAAGCAAAGCTGGACGGTGTGACAGTAAAATTCCAGGCCGAAGTCAACGAATCAGGAAGCGATGAAAAAGGGCTGATCTATTACCAGTCTGCATTGCCACGAACCATACAAGTTTATCAGCGAAGAGGTAGCTTCCGCGCCGCGCTGCCTGCTGCTCAACGTGCCACAATCTCTTTCGTCATTCCTGAAGTTCCCATGATACGTGGGCGCGTATACAATATATCATCGGGTGGCATCGGAATCAATTTATCGCAGTCATTACAGGGAATCGGGCGTGGTCTCGACCTCTCCCACGCAACACTCACACTGCCAAATGGAAAACTGGTCAGTTGCGATCTGAAAATATGCTTTGTGAGTCGTGGCAACCTGGGAGGAATGTCCGTTGGTGCTCGTTTTACAAGTATTTCACGCGTTGATCAGAAAACAGTCTCCCGCTTTGTTGCAATGCTCGATCGTGAACATGCAAAACGCAACCATGCCACAGGAAAGTATGATGCCCCGAAACAGAAAGCACAACCAACAGAGACAACACCAGAAACCAAAAAAACCTCCTATAGAGGCAAGCTGTTTTCTTTTCTTCTGGGAATAAAAAGAAAAATACTCTCCAGAGCATAGAACGGTAAAAACAAATCTACCTGTGGGAAGAAAATGGCCACTAACTACCAAGAGATCACCGGCGATGGACCCGTCCTGCGCACGTTGGCGCGTGTTCGTGAGAGTCGTAGCTTGATACACGTTCGTATCAACAACAAGGGTGCATCCTACAACAGTGCCGTGATTGCCGTAGACAGGGAGAATCGTACCTGGCAATTTGACGAATTGTCCTCCGAGGAAGCCAATCGCCTGCTGGCACAAGAGCGGAAGTGCGGAATAGAATCTAAGCTAGCGGGTATCACGATCAAATTCCAAGCCGAGATCAGCAGCTCAGGCAGTGACGAGAAAGGCATTCTTTATTACCAAGCAGCCCCGCCGAAGTCTATACAGGTTTATCAGCGCAGATCCAATTTCCGTGTATCGTTGTCCTCTGCGCAACGCGCCACCATTTCCTTTGTTGTTCCAGGTCTCCCCATGATACGCGGGCGGGTACATAACCTTTCGGCAGGGGGCGTTGGAGTCCATTTCTCAAGTTCAACACAAGCGATAGGATCGGGTCTTCAGATATCTCATGCTACCATTACCTTGCCAAACGGCAAGATGATCGGGTGCGATTTCAACGTCTGTTTCGTAAATCGCAGTAATGCTGGCATGTCCATGGGCGCTCGTTTTGTCAAGATATCAAAAAGCGATCAGAAAGCACTTTCAAAGTTCATCCATGCAGTCCAGCGTGAGCATGTAAAACGCGCCCGTTCCTCGGAGGACTATGAACTTCCGGCCGTCAAAGGACAGAAACAAGGCGCAGGATCGTTTACGCTTCGATTCCCTTTCAAAGAAGAAATAATCCATTTTCTGTCCGCGATCAAGAAGAAAATGACCCACTAGTACCTCGGACGATTCTTAGTTCCCAGGGGCCTTGTTTTTGCTGAGGGTGCACGGGATACCCTCCGCTTGCAAGCGTTGCTGAACAGTGCTCGTCTCATCGAGTTCATGAAAAGGCCCCAAACGGACTTTGTGGAACACGCCCGATCTGCCTCGGTGTATCACGGTCTGAATCTTGGCAGCGAACCCCATCACGGAAAGACGTGTTCGCAACTGATCGGCCTCCCGTGGATCACGGAATGTACCCACATGTAGCATATACCTATGCGCGTGCGGTATTGTCTGTGATCGGAGGGGTACTGGCTGTGCGGGTGTACTTTGCGTAGCCTCAAAAGGGGGCAGTTCTGTTGGCAGACGGATGGGCGCTGATTGGACAGGGGTCTGTTGGACAGGGTCTTGGTTCGTGGCGACCTCCTCCCCTAACGCTCGCATCTGTTGCTCCACATAGGCGTGCAATTCCGTACTCAGGTCTCTGCTGTTCAACGCAACATGAAAAACCTGGCGAGCCTCTTTGTTTTGATGCTCGGTCGCAAGAGAGATACCAAGCCCCATCAGCCAGATAGCGTTGTGTGGCGCACGACGAAGTGCTGTCCGGTATTGCTCAATGGCGCTACGATGATCACCCATTCTCTGTGCTAACGCACCCATGAATGCATGGTAATGGGGATCCTCTCCTGCCTCTGCGGAGGCAGTACGTAGAATCTCTAGGCTCTCTCCTGGATTCCCACGTTCCACCACCAGGCGAGCCAGCGGAAAGGCCAATACAGGACTTTTCGGGTCAAGTTGTACCCCTTCTCGTAACACCTGCTCAGCCCCTGATTGATCGTTCTGATCCAATGCTAGGTTGGCAAGAGCAAGTCGCGCATTATAATGATGCGGATTCTTTTTTAGGATCTGCAAGAGTTTTTCCTTGGCTTCAGCGGGCCGTCCCTGTTGTAAGGCAAACAATGCAGTCGCGTATTCATCCTCCGTAGCGTGGGGCACAGAAAGAAGCTTCTCGAATGTGCTTAGTGTGGTATCGGAATTCTGCGACGCATTGCCAGGTATACTTTTCGGTTTGTCCTTGGAGGTTGCGAGAGGATCTGGTTTACTGGTAGAGACTACGGCTGGTTTGTGGTTGGGCAGTTCGGCGTTTTCTGGTTTTCCAACGGACGTAACTTCCGGTGCGTTTTGCTTGGCGGGTGCGTTTCCAACGGACGTAACTTCTGCTGCGTTTTGCCGAGCGGGTGTGTTTCCAAGGGAGGCAATCTTTGGTGCGTTTTGCTTGGCGGGCGCATTTTCAACGGACGTAACTGCTGCTGTGTTTTGCCTAGCGGGTGTGTTTCCAACGGACGTAACTTCCGGTGCGTTTTGCTTGGCGGGTGCGTTTCCAACGGGCGTAATTTCCGGTGCGTTTTGCTTGGCGGGTGCTAAGAGGGGGGAGACACCCGTTGGCTGGGGGGAGGCATCAACACCCTTCTCCAGATCTGGTGCCGTGTGGTTCGGAGGGGCAGACGCTGTTGGAAAACTCGTTTGCACCGCCTGGGGGGGAGGCTGGGTCAGGAGGCTGTGTACGCCCCACCCCAGAATCAGCACCACCAGCAACCCGGCAACCAGTACCAAACCCTGTTTGATCAAGAAAATGGTCGCCGTATCCCCTTCACGGACAATGTGCAACGTAGGAAAAACAGTTCGTTTGGCAGCAGGTGTATCACGGACGGCTGCCAATATATGTCGCTTCTCGACAGTGCGACTGTTGTCGGTGTGTGCCAACAACAACGCTTTGTGCGCCAAAATGTTGACCAACCTCTGAACGCCTTGGGTGGCGCGGTATAAAATAGGCACCGATTCTGTTGAAAACAACCCCCCACCCTGGTAGCCAGCAACACTCAGACGGTGCGCCAGGTAATGGATAATCTCATCGTAGGCCAGAGGCTTCGCCTGGTATTGATAGATAATTCGCTGCAACAATTGACGCACAGAGTTTTGATGCAGTTTCTCATCCAGTTCCGGTTGCCCAAAAAGAATCACTTGTAGCAGCTTGTGTTTTTCCGTCTCCAGATTGGTCAACAACCGCAAGGCTTCTAGGCTCACCAGGGGCATCGCCTGCGCCTCGTCAATGCACAGCACAGCACGTTTGCCTTGTGCAGCAATATCGGACAACGCTTTGCTCAGTAATTTCAACAGTTGGTGTTGGTTCGTGGCATCGGTTCCAGAAAGTGGAATCGATAACTCATCCGCAAGTGCCAGCAAAAGCGTTTGTGGTTCTAAATAAGGATTATGAATATAGGCAGTGACATATTCTGGCCCAAGACTTGCGATGAATTTTCTACACAACAGTGTCTTGCCAGTACCCACCTCGCCTGTAATCTTCGCAAAACCAGCACCATTTTGTACTGCCGTAGACAATGTATCAAACGCTTCTTGATAGCTCTTGGTCTTAAGCACAAAATCTGTGTTTGGCGTCACACCAAATGGATCTTGGATCAGTCCAAAATGGCTTTTGTACATGGTTGTGTGCTCAATACTGAGAGACGTCTAGGCTCAGCACTTTAAGGAGTGGATGCTGCACTGCCAAATCCCTGTTGGTACTCGTGTGCCGATTGTATCCAGGCAGTATCGTCTTGTACCACCGTAGTCTTCAGCAAGATCACCAATTCATTTTTCACAACCGATTGGTTACTATTCCGGAAAAGAGTACCCACGGCAGGCAGATCCCCTAAGCCTGGTAATTGGGAACGATCATCACTGGTACTTCGGGTCATCAGTCCGCCAATGGCGACGATCTGCCCATCATGAGTGCGGATAATGCTGTCCGTTTCTGTCACGTCACTCTTGGCGAGTGGCAAATTCAGTGTGCCAGCACTGGTACCCAAGTCAATACTCTGTGTGACCTGCGAGACCTCACTCACCGACGGATGAATATGGAGCGTTACGTTTTTGTCTTCATCAATCTGCGGTGTAACATCCAGGGTGATGCCAGAAAAGAAGGGTTGTAACGTCACATTGGGGGTAGCCTGTGTCGTCGAACCGGTTCCCGAAGAAAGAGAATACCCGGAAGTAATTCCCGTCACAAAGAACTCATCGGTGCCTACTTTGAGCACTGCCTTTTGATTGTTCAAGGTCGCAATGCGCGGACTGGACAATACCTGAATATGACCCTGCGTTTGTAGAAACTCCAGCAGCGCATTAAAATTCTTGTTGACAAAGGCAAGCCCGAATAATCCACCACCCGCAGTTAAGCCAGTATTGTTTACAGTAGAATGCCCTGTTTGCAGACCAGTCCCCGTTGCACTCGCAGTAAAACCACTCGAAGGATTCCCAGTGCTTCCGGAAACCTGACCTGCATGGCCAGCTACTACCGACGATTGCGTACCATTATAAATACCTGCCCAATTGATGCCGGACTGATAGCTATCACTCAGGCGTACATTGATAATCTTCGCCTCCAAAATGACCTGTCGATCCAAAGAAAGCTCCATTGCCCGTAGAAAATCGGCAACATCACGCAACTCAGAGGGCATAGCCCGAACAATCACCACACCTGATTGCGGATTCGCAATCACCGTGCGTCCCGCTTCGTGGCCGATCAATTCGTTCAGAGAACGAGTCAGATCGTTCCAGAAATCATTGTTCGACGTGGTCGTGATATGGCTGTTTTCCGAGGATCTCGTGCTGTTTCCCGTGTTGTTGTTGTTGCTACCCTGTGTGGGCTGAGAAGGAGTCATCTGTTGGGTGGTACCCGCATTCGTGTTGCTATCACTCACCGATCCCGATATCACGCGCAGATCTGAGGAACCTTTACGAGTGCCAATCAGATAATTAATGCGGAACAACCGCGTTTGCATCGTCAAGGGCAATATTAAAATGCGTTTCCCATCCACACGATAATCATAACCGTATAGATCACGCAAGGCATTGAGGGCATCAAACAGAGTGACGTCTTTCAGGCTAAGCGAAACCATACCCGCTACGTCCGGTTGGAGCAGAATGCTGTAGGCGCTCCCCGCTGCAAGACCGAGAAACACCTCTCGCGCCGGTGCATTGTTGATCGTCACATTAAAACGCTGCGTCGCTACCGCCTGTGTTTCTGGCAGCGGAATACGCAACGGTGGTAAAAGCGCATTTTCCACCGTGTTATGCGACGCAACCCCAGCACTCTCCGTTGCTTGGACGAGTTCGCGGTGAATCTGTCTTCCCAACGCATCCCGTTCAGCGTCCATGGGCGTACAGCCCGTAATCACACATACGACCCAAGGACAAAACACAAAACAGAGCCATCTCATGGCCGCTGTACCTTCTTCGACAACCAATCGCGATCGAGGGTGGGTAGCAACCGGATGGTTTCTTGTTCTACACCGCGCAATAGCGTAACGGCATCCGGTTCTATGTGAAGCACTCGTGCGTCACCCACAGTATCCCCCTCGACTACCGTACGACCATTCACAATCGCCCATCGTTTGTGGGGCCCAATCATGATCGATTGCAAGAGGGGCGTGACAGGGAGGGCCGGGCCATCGCTCTTGCTCTCCACGCTCGCGGGTGCTCCAATCCCAGGACGCGTCGGATCGGGTAGCGTCTCTGATTGGCTGGCAACACCCACCAACCAACACCCAACACCTACCCATGCACACAAACGACGAGCGATCCGTGACCGCACGATGCACCTCCATGCTATAGGCTCAACCAGGTGCGATCACTACACAATGTGTACAGTACCAACGTGACGCGCTCCTGTGGATACTCTTTGACCACAAAAGTGAGATCGCCAAAAAACAGTTGCCATGGCAAGTGCTCCAGAGCGTCTAGATACCCTAATAAATCACTATAGCTTCCTTCTACCGTCAGCTCTACACCATGTTGGTAAATTGCAGGTTCTTGAGCATCATTCGTTTTGTCCGCATGCTCTACGCTGGTGTTAAAAAGCGTGACGGGCAGCGTCCTGAATGCAACCAATTGTACACGATGATTTTGTTGCAACATGTCTTCCAATAGGGTCGCCATGCGTTGCGCAGGCACCTGATGTTGCAACAACTCCGCAAGCGATGCCGTAACCTTAGACAACTCCGCGTCGAGTGTGCGTCGGTGCACATCGGCGGCCGTATCGGTCGGCTCACGCATCGCTTCGAGGAGCGTGTGCGTTTGATCAGCGAGCGCCGAGATTTGCGACCGTTCTTGCAAAATCGTGGTGTGCAGTGCGTTGCTTCGCGCAAACAAAGGGTCGAGTAAAACAGCATTCAACAAGGCAACCATCACCGCAGACGCCGCACAGAACATCAGCACGCGCTCACTCAGTTGCCGTTCTTCGATGTAGCTACTGATCAAAACCCACTGTTTTCTCAATGAGTCCATTTTTGCAGTGCACCCATTGGATCTTTTGGTTTCTCGCCTTCTCCTGCCTTGGGTGGATCAGATTTCTCGCCTTCGAGGGAATCGAGATCAAAATCTACTGTGTGAACCTGATCAGGGGCTGTGTTACCGACCGTAGGACGGATGTCCAAGGCTGCAAAGTGCTTGCCTTGCAGGGCTGGTTCCTGGCTCAGACGAGTCAGGTACCGCGGAATTAACTCTGCATGCAGGGTGCGTCCATGAATTCGGATATGATCCCCTCGTGCATCGATCGAAAACCCCGTGAGCCACAACCCCTCCACGTTTTGCCGTGCGAAGGCCCGCAGATACTGCGCATAACCATGTTGGCGTGCGATCCCCTCGGAAATCGCCAAAAACAGCGCACGGTGGTTCTGCAGTTGGTGCTCCCGTGTCTGCAAGTCTCCTGGTACCACGTGGCTTGCCGCTTTGATCCTCAACTCGCTGGCAAGACGATCGGCTTGCACCTGCTCGCCCTTGAAGGCAGCCTCCAGATCGGCTTCTTGCGTAATCAGATCCTTCTCCATACGGATGATATACGCATACAGCAGCAGTGTACCAACAAACACGAGCAGCAACCCTTGCACCATGTGAAGTGCAGAGAATAATAGTTTACGCTTACGCAGCGCCGGGTTATAAAGGTTAATCGAACGACTCACGGCCGAGTTCCAACCTTTAGTTGAGGCAACGCATGTCCAGCCACGCAAGTATCCCTCCCGAAGCAGGTCTCACTGTCTACTTGGTCGGTGGTGCTGTGCGCGACGAATGGCTCGGACGTCCTGTCACAGAACGGGATTGGGTGGTGGTAGGTGCCACCCAAGATGAGATGACACAACGCGGATTTCAACCCGTCGGCAAAGACTTTCCGGTGTTTCTTCACCCCCTCACCAAAGAAGAGTATGCACTCGCACGCACGGAGTACAAAACCGGCCCCGGCTACCGAGGGTTTGCCGTCCATGCCGACCCTAGTGTGACTCTGGAAGACGATCTGCGTCGGCGTGATCTTACCATCAATGCCATGGCCCGATGCTCCAACGGTGCCTTGGTAGATCCCTTCGGAGGACTAGCGGATTTGCGCCAGGGGATTTTGCGTCATGTTTCGTCGGCTTTTGTAGAGGATCCGGTACGCATTCTGCGGGTTGCGCGGTTTGCGTCACGCTACGACCCTCTGGGTTTTCGGGTCTTCGAAGAAACAGACGAACTCATGCGGCGCATGGTCAACGAGGGCGAAGTGGACGCACTCGTGCCCGAACGGGTCTGGACTGAACTCGTCAAAGCACTCAGGGAAGAACACCCGTGGCGTTTTTTTGAGGTGCTGCGTGCGGTGGGGGCATTGGCACGCTTATTCCCAGAATGGGATGCCCTTTGGGGTGTGCCACAACCCGTCCACTACCATCCCGAGGTCGACGTGGGCATTCATACCATGCTGGCACTGCGTCAGGCAGTACGGCTCTCCCCCGATCCGATGGTGCGTTTTGCGGCCATTAGCCACGATCTCGGGAAAGCACTCACACCTCCAGAAGCGTGGCCCAAACACCACGGGCACGAACAGCTGGGCCTACAACCCCTTGATACCCTCTGCAAACGCTACAAAGCCCCTCGCAAATATCGCGAATTAGCAACCCTGGTGGTGCGTTGGCATACCCACTGCCACAGGGCCACCGAGCTACAACCCGCGACACTACACGACACCATCATGGCACTCCAGGGGGTGCATCGTCCAGAACGCTTCGAACAATTTTTGATCGCCTGCGAAGCCGACGCCCGTGGTCGTCTAGGCAGCGAAGAAAAACCCTATCACGCAGCAGACCTCTTTCGTGCGGCCCGTGCCGCCGCCGCTGCCGTGCCTACCGAAGACTTGGTGGCAAAAGGACTGACCGGTGAAGCCTTTGCCTTAGCCTTGCGCGAGCGACGCATTGACGCCATTCGATCGTACTGTCTTCCGATTCTTTTAAGTTAACGGACGTTACCGTTCGTCAACAAATGCACACAGGAGATAGCTCTCCAGTGAGGGGGAATCTCCCAATGCCCGCAGGAATATCCCGCGAGCGCCGTTCTCGTCGCGGTCAAGAACCGCTCCTTCTCTCGAAGACCCTGAACCTTCTTCCGAAAATCAATGGAGCAGGTTATCTTTCAGAAAATCAATAAAGTAGAAGGTCATGGGATTCTAGCTGTTTTATATGGCGCAGGCTATACCTGCGGTGTTCCCTGCCACATAGGCGGCTCAGAAATTCCAGTATGGGTGAGGCAAGTCAGCCATTTGCGTTCCCTGCCGCATAGGCTGCTCAGAAGGAAGCGGGACTAGGCAAGAGCTTTGGGAGCGGTATACTCTGCGCCTGACCCTCTACCTTCCTGCCCATTCCCCAGCACGCCAATGACAACGGTTTTATTTGCCACGAGCGAAGTCCATCCCCTGGTGAAAACCGGCGGCCTCGCAGATATTTCTGGATCCCTACCCCCTGCCTTGCGTGCCCTGGGTCACGATGTCCGACTGATACTGCCAGCCTATCCGCAGGTCTTGGCCCGTTGCGAGCGTTTGATGACGCTTGTGAAACTCATTCCCCTCCAGGGCGCACCCACGCCTGTGCGCATCCTAGAAGGCATCTTGCCTGACACGGATGTACCCGTGTATCTAGTGGATTGTCCGACCTATTTTGATCGCATGGGGGGTATCTACGGGGATGCCACGGGCGATTGGCCCGACAATCCGCAACGCTTCACCCTTTTCTCCCGTGCAGTGGTAGCGTTGACCAAAGGCTGGCCAGGACTCGTTTGGAAACCAGAGGTGGTGCATTGCAACGATTGGCAAACAGGGCTTGTACCCGCCTTGCTTTCCCTGGAAGAATATCGTCCCAAAACGATTTTTACGATCCACAATCTTTCTTATCAAGGGGTCTTTTCCTGGGGTACCTTCGTCGAACTCGGTCTGCCCATGGGCTTGTGGTCGCTCGAAGGGCTTGAGTTTTACGGGCGGCTCTCTTTCATCAAAGGCGGGCTTGCCTACGCAGATCGATTGACCACCGTCAGCCCCACCTATGCACGAGAAATCCGTACCCCAACTTTCGGATACGGTCTGGAAGGGTTGATCGAATCGCGTGCCGAACGTTTGTTTGGCATCCTCAATGGTGCGAATTACGACCATTGGGATCCGCAAAACGATCCCTACCTGCCCTATCACTACAGTGCAGCCGATTTTTCTGGAAAGTCAGCCAATAAAGCTGCCCTACAACGGCATTTTGGCTTGCCGGTGCGTTCTGATGTCGTCCTTTTTGGGTTTGTCGGGCGGATGGTCGAACAGAAAGGATTTGATCTTGTCCTATCGTGCTTGCCAGAATGGACCCAACACCAGCTACAGATCGTGGTCTTGGGATCAGGGGATCCTGTTTTTGAGCAAGGATCACAGGTACTCGCCACACGCTTCCCCGCCCAGGTCGCTGTGCGAGTGGGGTATGACGAAGCCTTGGCACACCTGATCGAGGCCGGTGCGGATGCCTTTCTGATGCCTTCTCGCTTTGAGCCTTGTGGACTCAATCAGCTATATAGTCTGCGTTATGGTACCCTCCCTGTGGTACGTCGCACAGGAGGACTCGCCGATACCGTGGTGGACGCAACCCCCGAAAACATCGCGGCCGGACGAGCCACTGGTTTTGTCTTCAACGCGGCTACACAGGCCAGCCTCAACAAGACGCTTGTACGGGTACTCAACCTATATTACAACAACCCAACTATCTGGAAGCGCATGATAGAATTTGCTATGGCTGCAGATTATGGTTGGGATAAAAGCGCACGTACCTATGCGGATCTTTATCAACATGCCATGGTTGGGTGAAACGGTTGTTTCTATCTCTGCTTGCATAACACACAAGCATTAGACTCTACCCTCGCTGATGGGATAGATCTATGTTTTTGCACGACCTCTCGATCGGGGATCGGCAGACACGAGTATCATACGGCCGTGTGTTTCTGGGCCAGTGGCTTGCGGCAAACTGACAAACGAACGATGGGAGTGTTTGTGAAAAAACAATTTTTCTGGAGGGTGTACCACACAATCTGTGCTGCGCTCTGTGTGTGGCCATGCTTGGTTGCGGCGGAGGTTACTGATCTAGTATCGGTGTACCAACAAGCCTTAGGCAACGATTCTGTCTTTCGTTCGGCTGCAGCGGTACGAGAGGCATCCTTAGAAGTCATCCCCCAAACCAGGGCTGCCCTGCTGCCTGCCCTTGTATTGGGCGCGGATCGTTCGCTCGTAGATCAGTTGAAGAGCTACCCTCAGCGGTACACCGTCAACGATTGGAATCTCAGCCTGGTACAACCGTTATTTCGTTGGGATCGTTGGTTGTCTTTTAAGCAGGCGGATACCAAAGCGGCCCAGGTGGAACGGAACTTTCAAGCGGCTGCACAATGGTTACTCTTGCGAGTGACCTCGGCTTATTTTGATGTGCTTGCTGCGGAAGATACGCTACGGGTGGCTGCGGCGGAAACCAGTGCGATGAATCGGCAGCTGGCCGTCGCTAAAGAACGCCTCAAGGTAGGGGCTGCCATTCTGACCGAGGAACACGAAGCACAATCGCGTTTGGATTTCGCGCAAGCACAAGAGATTGCGGCCCAAAATGACCACGAGAATCGGCGTGAGGTGTTGCGCGAAATCGCCGGTATCTTGCCAGAGCACTTGGCAGCGTTACAGGAGGATGTGTCTTTCCCACCGCCCAATCCTCCTGATCCAGAGCAATGGGTCGCCTCCTCACGAGACAATAATCCCAGCCTACAGGTTGCACGCCTCCAGGTACAAGTGGCTGAGTCAGAAGTGAAAAAGGCAACTGCAGGGCATATGCCTACGGTTGATTTGGTGCTGTCCCATTCCTACCAGTACAACCATGGATCGCAACAGTGGTTCGGCGGATACGCAAGTGATGCCAACACAGCCATGGTGCAGATGAAACTGCCGCTGTTTTTAGGAGGACAGGTGGCTTCGGGAGAGCGGCAGGCCGCTGCAGGTCTAGAACAAGCACACGATGACCTGGATACCGCAGATCGGCGGGTTGTCCGTGAGACGCGCAATGCCTTTCGAACGGTCAACAGCAGCTTAGCCCAGGTCAAAGCGTATCGTCAGGCGTTGGTCTCGGCAAAAAGCATGTTGGACACGACCATGGAGGGCTGGCAGGTGGGTTTTCGGACGATGGTCGATGTACTCAATGCCCAGCGGGATTATTTCCAAGCACAACGCGATTGGAGTACGGCGCGGCATAACTATGTCTTGGGATCGTTCCAGTTGAAGAGCATGAATGGGTCTCTGTCGCCTGCTGATTTGGCGGCGGTAAATCAATGGTTGGTGCGCTAAAGCCACTGACTTTCAGCTTGCCCCTCTTCTGAAAGGAGAGGGGGTGGGGAGAGGTAGTTTTCTGGGTTTGACTGTGCTTGATTGCTTTTATTTGCATTCTATTTATTCTTTATTTATTGCTATTTATTTAAAAAATAAAAAATAAATAAATGAATAAATAAATCAAAACCAACTTCAGAAGATCAACCTCTCCCCCAGCCCCTCTCTGAGTCTTCGGAGAGGGGTTTACGCTAAAAACCGAAAACTTTTTTACTTTGGCTCCCTTAACAATGGCAACAATGGCATAACGATGAAAAAAAGTCTATTTATATTGCTGGTTTCTTGTCTGGTGGGGGATGCACTGGCTGGTGAATCCCTGCCTACCCAAACGGTGGCGTACCGCACGCTGCCTACGGAATTGATCCTAGAAGGCACCGTAGAAGCGGTCAATCAAGCGACTCTGACGGCACGTGCTTCAGGCGAGATCACGGAGATCGATTTTGATGTGAATCAGTTCGTCAAGGAAGGGCAGGTTTTGCTGCGTATGAAGGCGGTCAAAACCCAGTCGGGTGTGATCCAGGCGAAAGCGAGCGAACAGGAGGCGGAAGCTTATCTGCAACAAGCAGAGAGCGAATACAACCGCGTCAAAAAGCTCTTTGAGAAACAGATGGCAACGGGTTCCGCCATGGATCAGGCACAGGCTGCGCTTGTGAGTGCGCGTGCGCGTGTCGCGTCTGCCAAGGCATCGGGTGCCTCTGCCCAAGATGTTGCAGGGGATACGGTGGTACGCGCCCCCTATTCCGGCTATGTGATCAAACGCTTCGTGGAGCTTGGGGAGAATGCCCAAATGGGGCAACCACTGTTCACGGGCATTTCTCTTGATAAATTACGGGTTCGCGTGGATGTCCCCCAGAGCCAAGAGAGCATTGTCCGTCAGGCCAAAACGGTACGCATCGTAGGAAACGATGCCATGCCGTCCATCCCGGCGACTGCGGTCACTGTTTTTCCCTATGCAGAAGAAACCTCTCGTGCTTTCCGTGCCCGTGTGGATCTCCCAGAAAAAACAACTGGCATCAGACCAGGCATGTTGGTCAAGGTCGCTTTTTCCTCAGGTACAGCACATTCCTTGCTGGCACCGACGGTTGCTTTGGTACAACGGGGTGAAATTACGGGGGTGTATGTTCTAGGCGATCGCGATCAATTGCGTTTCCGTTCGGTGCTTACAGGTCGTATGCAAGAGAATGGAACGATAGTCATTCTTGCGGGTCTTTCTGAGGGTGAAAAGATCGTCTTGGATCCGGTACGGGCAGGACAGCAATACCGTGCTGGCGGAGAGAAATGATGAATAAACCCTTATCCCTCTCCGGACGCATCGCAGAGGCATTTCAGAATTCAGAGATTACCCCGTTATTGGCGTTGGTAGGGTTGTTGCTGGGATTCTTCGGTCTGCAAGTCACTCCCCAAGAGGAAGAACCACAGATATCAGTAACGTTTGCTAATGTGTTTATCCCGTTTCCGGGTGCGTCTGTTGCAGAGGTGGAGCAGGTGGTAGCCACCCCCGCAGAGCGTGTGCTGTCCGAGGTGGAAGGGGTCAAACACGTTTATTCCGTTTCTCGACAAGGCATGGCAGTGCTCACGGTACAATATGAGGTCGGGGAGAACCGTGCCAATGCCATTTTGCGCTTGTACAACGCAATCTTTTCCAATCAGGATTTTTTGCCACGTAATCTCGGCGTAGGACAACCCTTGGTGAAACCCAAGGGCATCGACGATGTACCCATCGTCACGTTTACGCTCTGGAGCGCCAAACCGGAGATAGGACAATATGAACTGTCCCGCGTAGGACAAACGTTAGAGGCCGAGCTAAAACGGGTCTCTGGTACGCGCAATGTTTACAGCATCGGATCGCAAGATCAGGTCGTTCGGGTGGTGCTTGACCCACAGAAATTGGCAGGCTACCAACTGTCCATGGACGAACTACAGCGTGCCTTGCAAGGCGCCAATGGCTCTTCCTATGCGGGTGACAGCGTGGAGAACAATGTCGCCATTCCTATTCAGGCAGGTACTTTTCTCTCTGATCCGGATGAGGTGGCGGAACTCGTGGTGGGGATGCACGAAGGGCGTCCGGTACGGCTTGGGGAGGTAGCAACGGTTTCCCTTGGCCCCGATACCCCGAAGAACTTGGTTTGGATGGAGTTTGGCCAGGGTGCCTCTGAGGGAACAGCAGAACATGCCCCAAGTGCGACGGAGGGGAAAAAAGAACATGGGCGCTTGCCTGCGATCACCCTTGCTGTGGCAAAGAAACCCGGTGTCAACGCCTCCGCGCTGACCGAAGCCGTCATTGAACGTATGCAGCAGATGCGTGGTTTTGCCATTCCCGAGGGGGTTGAATACACCGTTACCCGTGATTACGGCGTCACGGCCAAAGCGAAGGCAGAGAAACTGATCCACAAGTTGATCTTTGCGACATCGTTTGTAGTGTTGTTGGTCCTGGTATCAATGGGGTGGCGTGAGGCAGTGATCGTTGGGACAGCTGTGACCTTAACCCTGGCGTTGACGCTTTTCGCGAGCTGGGCTTGGGGCTTCACCTTGAACCGCGTGTCGCTGTTTGCGCTGATCTTTTCGATTGGTATTTTGGTGGACGATGCCATTGTCGTGGTCGAAAACATCCACCGACACATGCACATCAGCCGTGCGCCTTTGCTGTCCATCATCCCTGTGGCGGTGGATGAGATCGGTGGCCCGACGATTCTGGCCACGTTTACGGTGATTGCTGCGCTCTTGCCTATGGCGTTTGTGACGGGTCTCATGGGGCCTTACATGAGTCCGATTCCCATCAATGCCAGTACGGGGATGGTCATTTCTCTCGTGATTGCCTTTGTCGTCACACCTTGGCTCTGTAACAAAGGCTTGGGAGGGGTTCACGCACGGATGCTGGCGGCGCATTCTGCCTCCGGTGAGGGGGAACACGGGCATAGCGGTGAAGAAGCCTCGGCAGGGTTGTTGAAGTTCTTCCGCTGGTTGTATTCCCCGTTTGTCACGCACCGCAGGGCTGCTTGGAATCGATTCTTGCTGGGACTTGTGATCTTGGCGTTGGTGGGGGGGGCGGTGTCTTTGGTAGCGGTGAAACAAGTCGTGCTCAAGATGCTGCCATTCGACAACAAATCGGAGTTCCAAGTGGTGGTCGACATGCCAGAGGGTACCCCCCTACAGCAGACCGCCGCCGTGATGGATGCTTTGGGTGCTTATCTGGTGACGGTACCCGAAGTGACCCATTACCAAGCCTATGTGGGGAACAGCTCGCCGGTTGGGTTTAACGGGTTGGTGCGCCAGTATTATTTACGTGCGCAACCCTACCTTGGGGACATTCAGGTCAATTTGACGGATCAACATGCGCGGAGTCGCAAGAGCCACGAGATCGCAGGGGCTGTGCGTGCCCCCCTCCAAGAGATTGGCCGTCGTTACCACGCCAATGTCAAAATCGTCGAGGTACCACCTGGCCCTCCCGTGCAATCGCCCTTGGTCGCGGAGGTCTACGGGCCTGACTATGCGAGCCAATTGCGGGTAGCCGAAAGGGTTCGAAAGGTGTTTGCAGGGACGCCGGACATTGTGGACGTGGGTATCAGCAGTGCCCAAGAGGCAACGCGCTTGTTGGTGCAGGTGGATCGGCAACGTGCGGCCCAACTGGGGGTCTCTGATCAAGTGCTGAGTGAGACGGTGATGGGATTGCTGTCTGGACAAGATGTGTCGTTCTTGCACACCCCCAAAGTAAGGGTTCCCATTCCCATCCGGTTGGAGCTTTCCGATGCGGATAAAGGCGATGTCTCTCGGATACTCGCGGTCAAAGTGCGCAGCCAAACCGGTGCACTGATCCCCTTGTCGGAGTTTACCAGCGTGAGCCGTGATCTTTGGGAGCAAGTCGTTTACCACAAAGATTTGATGCGGGTCGTGTATGTGACGGGGGACATGGCGGGCAAATTGGACAGCCCACTGTACGGCATGATAGACATTCAAAAACAGGTCGGTGAATTGAGCGTCGAGCAAGGATCCTCGGTGCATCAACAGTGGGTGAAACAACCAGAAAACACCAGAGAATATACGGTCAAATGGGATGGAGAATGGCAAGTGACCTATGAGACTTTCCGAGACATGGGGATTGCCTATTCTGTTGGTCTGCTCATGATCTACTTGCTGGTGGTGGGGCAGTTCCGTTCGTACCTAACGCCGCTCGTGATCATGGCACCCATTCCGTTGACCATTATTGGGGTGATGCCGGGTCATGCTTTGCTGTCTGCGCAGTTTACCGCAACCTCGATGATTGGCATGATTGCCCTTGCGGGTATCATCGTGCGAAATTCGATTTTGCTCGTGGATTTTATCAACCAGGAAGTGGCGAAAGGGGTTCCTTTGGCGGATGCTGTCACGTTGGCGGGCGCGGTGCGTGCCAAACCCATTGCGTTGACAGGTCTTGCTGCCATGTTGGGGGCTACGTTTATTCTGGATGATCCGATCTTTTGCGGGTTAGCGATTTCTCTTATCTTTGGGATCTTCATCTCCACTATGTTGACTTTGTGGGTGATTCCGATTCTGTACTACGTTGTCAAACAAAGACAGACGGTGGGGTAGAACGCCGTTGACTGGTTGATTTGCAATATGCCCCTCTGCCGTTCGCAGAGGGGTTTACTTTACAATTTGCCCTCTGCCTTTCGTCCCTCCGCAGGAGCTACCCTAGATGTCCGATCCCGCTTCTCCCCCTCCTACCCTCCAAAGTGCTCGCCAAGGCAACCAAGGCATTCTGTCACTGGCCATCCGCGACAAAAACGCACTCTACATGGCCTATATGCCCTTTCTGAAGGACGGTGGTTTATTCATCCCCACCAACAAATCCTACCAGTTGGGGGATGAAGTTTTCATGCTTATCAACCTCATGGACGAAACGACCCGCTTGGCCGTGGCCGGTAAAATCGTGTGGATTACCCCCAAAGGTGCCCAAGGTACCAACCGCACCGCCGGAATTGGTATCCAGTTTAACGGCCAAAACAAAGCAGAGGTTCGTACCAAAATTGATACCTACCTCGCGGGTATCAAAACCGATCGAGCCACCAACACGTTGTAACACACAGGCGCTGGCACCATGGGAATGCTTACCGGAGTGGGTAGGGATGCGTATACACACCGTCCGGTACTGGTGGAGGCTGTCTTGGCGGGGCTCCGTATACGTCCTGCGGGTCGCTATGTGGATGCTACATTTGGGTGCGGTGGGCACAGCGCACGCATCTTGGAGCACTTAGAGGACAACGGGTGTCTGCTGGCGCTGGATCGAGATCCAGGCGCGGTACAAATCGCCCAGGAGCGATTTCGTGGAGACACCCGTTTTGCCATGGCACACGCCTGTTTCTCCACCCTGGGTGATCAAATCACGGCGCGGGGATGGCAGGGGAGGGTGGATGGCATCCTGTTTGATCTCGGTGTATCGTCTCCCCAACTGGATGACCCCTCCCGTGGGTTCAGCTTTACCAAAACGGGACCGTTGGATATGAGGATGGACACAAGCCGTGGAAAAACCGCCGCCATGTGGTTGGCCCAGGCCAAAGAAGACGAAATCATCGAGGTACTGCGTACCTTTGGGGAAGAACGTTATGCGCCGCGCATTGCCCGCGCCATTGTGAACGCCCGCAAGCAAGATCCCCTGATCAACACCGCGACCTTAGCAAGTGTTGTGGCCCAGGCCAACCCTCGCTGGGAGCGAGACAAGCACCCCGCGACCCGTGCTTTCCAGGCTATCCGCATTTTTATCAACCAGGAATTGAACGAACTGGTTGCCGCACTGCCTCAAGCATTGACGGCACTCGCGCCCGTGGGGCGTCTTGTGGTCATGAGTTTTCATTCTCTGGAGGATCGTATTGTGAAACAGTTCATCCGCCGTGAGGCACGAGGCGAATCGCTGCCCCGCGACTTGCCGGTGATGGCGAGCACGTTTCATCCCCGTCTGCGGGAAATGGGAGGGGTGATCCGAGCAGACACAACCGAAGTGTCCGAGAACCCTCGTGCACGCAGTGCTGTGCTGCGTATTGCCGAACGAGTGGAGGCTTAGCGTGAAGCGACAAGCCTTGGGATGGTCTCTGTTGGTTGTTGCCCTGTTCAGTTCGGCCATGGGGGTTGTGTACGCACGGCATATTTGTCGCCAGCTCTACAGCGACCTTCAGCACCTACAAACGACCCGTGATAATTTGCAGGTAGAATGGGGAAAGCTGGCCCTCGAAGAAAGTACCTGGGCTACCCATCCGCGTATAGAAGGCATTGCCCACGGTCGATTGGAGATGCAACTACCCCCCCAAGAACAGATTGTCGTGATCACGCCATAAAATACCCGCATCCACCCCGCGACCATGTGCGGTTCCTTTGAAAGGGTGTGTATTTTGCGCATCCTACCATGCCTTTTCACCATGACCTTGATTGTACCAAACCTGGTGATGGCGACTCCAGAGGGGGTAGAAGAGGCTGCGCACTCTGTGGGCACACCCACGGCAATCTCCACAGAAGTGCTCTCACCCACTGAACGAGCAACGCTAAAAACCATCACCTTTCAAACTGCTGCCAATCTGTCGGATACTTTGGTGTTTGGTGCACTGGTAGGCGCCAGCGCAAATACCAGTGTTGCATTTCTGCTGGCCAATACCGCCTCGGCCGTCGCGGTCTATTTCCCCTATGAGCTGGCTTGGAGTACGCTTGGTCCTCCGACCAGCACAACAGAGACCATCGCGATCAAAACCGCGCTTTACCAGGCGATTACCAGTGTGCGGAATCTCGCGTTGGGCTATGCTTTTTCTGGTGCTTGGCTGCCTTCTGCGGCCTTCGTCGGGGCTGCCATGGTGGTGGACTCTGCCATCTATGTGGCCAACGAATATCTCTGGGACATCTACCGCCCGATCCAGTGAGGACGCACTGCAATGAAAAATCGCTCTTTCCTTCTGATCTGTATCCTGATCAGCTGGTTTGGATCCATGGCCCCAGGGGTGCTGGCGAGTCCCTCTGACGCTACAAACAAGCGGGGAGATTATTTCATCAGCACCGATACCGTGATCATCGGTTGCACAGCGGGGGCCGCTGCCGGTCTTTTGGCTGGAGGTATTCCACTCGCGGACGCTCTAAGAACCGGTATTGCACTCTCTCCGAGTTTTTCTCTGCTGATCTATTTGACGTGGATGGGGTGCGGTGTGGGGGCAGCAAGTGGTGTTGTGGCGGTTATCACCGCTTGGCTGTTGCCAACCCATGACTAGATTACCCATACGAAAAATCGTCGCCACGCTTTTGGCTACCAGCCTTTTGAACCTACCGAATGCCCGTGCCGCCGATCTCAAAACACTGCTGCTCCTCACTGGGCCTATAAGCGAGGCTGTACAGGAAACGGTGTTGTTGGTGCGGCGGGGCGATGATTTTATCAGCACCAATTCTTTGGTAATCGGCTGCGTCGCCGGAGCCTCTGCAGGCATGATGGTGAGTATGGCACCCGTGCTTGGTGTTACCATCAGCACTGTGGCAACCGCAACCCCAGTGGGAGAAATGGTCTATATCGTCGGATCCTCGATAATGGGATGTGGCATGGCCATCGCAGGAGGCTTAGCAGGCATGGCCACTGCACGGGGTCTCTCATCAGTACACAATCCGACACAGCAATAGAGCTGGATGGGTACACACGAAACGGTCTGTTGCGATACGCTGCTGCAACCTGGGCGCGGGGAGCCACACTGAGTACGAATGAATGGTGTGCGTCACCAGGCCCGTCAGTGCCTACGACAAAGATCGGCATCTGAACAGTGACGGTTACACAAAACCGCACTCTTTCCTCCCTGCGTCTCCGGGCGGGGTGTCTCGGAGGCGTTGATGAGGCATCCGTGTTAGTATTAGAGAGCAAATTTACTTTACTACTGTGTGGGAGAATTGTATGCCGAAGTATAATCAGTTGCAAGTAGGTGGTTATTTCCTAATCATCATTCTTGCATGTTTGCTGGCCCCGTTACATACACAAGCAACCACTCTTCCGACTACCCAACAACAGTCAGAGGACTCGCCCCAGAATGCTGTACCCGTGAGAACAAATGGCCAAGTCATCTATCTGACCGGCTCGACCTTAATGAAAGACTATACTACAGCGATCATCGATCATTTGAAGAAATATAGCAACGTTCCACAGCCAATTATTGTCAACCAGGGTAGCACGCGTGGCATTAAAGCCTTTTGCTCTGGTATTGGGCTAAACACGCCTGACATAGTTACTATGTCGCGCAGGATACTGTCTAGCGAACTGGATGATTGTCACGCAAATGGTGTAAACGATATCATTGAGATTCAGATTGGCTATGAAGCCAACGGGATAGTTTCTGCACGCAGCGATCAAGACTATCGCCTCACAACAGTCTCTCTGTATAAAGCCATTGCTGCGGAACTACCGAGTAACAAGGACGACTTTGTGCAAAATACCTATCGGAAATGGCATGACGTAGACCCAAATTTGCCAAATACAGAGATCCGAATGCTTATACCAACCCTTGGTTTAGGGGGGCGTACTTTCTTAGAAGATAAGATGTTACAAGCTGCCTGTCGAAAAATGCCTGACATCAATGCTATTTCTAGTGCCAGTATTCGTGTGAAACAGTGCGTCGCATTGCGTGCGGATGGGCGTGTCGTTGATCTAGACATTCCGTATGATCTAAACGTCGTACGCACGTTGGCAACGTCTGCGCCTGGGACGCTAGCAGTGCTTCCGTTACATTCGATTATAGCAAATCAAGAGGCTCTGAAGTTGCAACCCATTGACGGTATAATGCCGGACCATGAAACAGTATCCAATCGTAGTTACAAATTTATACGACCACTTTACTTTCTGATAAAGAGAGACCATATCCAAGATTACTGGAAAAATGGACTCGTCTTTGGACTGCGAGAATTTATTACAGAGGCAACTCGTGAGTCCACCCTTGGGCCAGACGGATACCTGGTCAAACTAGGCGTATTCCCCCTTGAAAAAGGTAAACGAGACCAATTGCGTGCAACCAGCCTTCGACTTGACACCCTCGACCGTTGACAACCTCTTTGATAGCGAGAATAAAAAATCATGAATTCAAAGATATCTGTTGGTTTTTTCACAGGAATGATAGCGGCTATCGTTTTATGTGCTGCTAGCACTGTTGCTTTTGGTGCATCCCCTCCTCCGACTGGTGCGAGCACTGCGTCTCCTACCCTACAGGCTACCCCTCCTGCTGATCTGGTCGATGAGCGTCCAGGCACAATGGGTTTGGTGTGGCATTATGCCACAGTACCGATTGTCTGGACTTGGGGCATTCTGCGAGACGACCTTTTTGCCTGGATGACACCTCCATCGCCTGCGAGCATTACAAACGCAGTCTCCGAGAAAGAGGCTAATCAGCTTTTCAAGTTTCTCGGCAGTGCGGGCTATAAACTAAAGGATATTGATACGGACATTGGAATCATTCCTGGGATAACCTTTAAGTTTAGCAAAGTGCGCGAACTAAGCGAAGCAGACTACGAGAATCTTGAATCAGAAGTCGCAGACTGGGAGCGTACGACACCAGGGGTCTATGCAGGTTTACAACGCAAGATTATCAAAACCATCATTGGGGTCAATGCGGGGCTTGAGTACGAGGTCTCGTCCTTAAAGGTAGAACTTTTACCGTTGCCTGACGTTTCCTTCGAGATGTCACCCAAAGGAGAAAGTGACGAGAAAGACGCTTTGAAACGTGTTATCAATAGACTGGAACATAGTGTACAAGCACTTTCAAAGGCACTCAACCCGAATGGCAGTGCACATCCGTAACCAACCATCGGGCTGCAGATCACAAAATCCGGTGGCGTTTTAACTGCGAGAAGCGCGGAGCAAAGAACCATGGTTGATGAGGCAGTGCTCGATTTGGTGGATGAACTGGAAACACTCGATGTCCAACTTACCCTAGAAGGCGAGCAATTGCGTTACAGCGCCCCTAAGGGGGGCATGGACGCTGCACTGCTGGGGCGGATGAAGACCCACAAACCAGGCATCCTCGCGCTGTTGCGAGAACGCGCCCAAGCTGCGCAACGTCTGGCCGCACCCATTCCCGTTCAAGCCAGAGACTCGGTTCTGCCACTTAGTTTCGCACAGCAACGCTTTTGGTTCTTAGACCAAATGGCGGGTGGAAACTCGCCAATCTACAACATGTTGCCCATCGTAATGCGCGTTGACGGAGTCCTAGAGGTCAAACTGTTACAGGGCATCATGGATACGCTGGTGGCACGTCATCACGTGCTCTCCAACCGCTTCACCATCGAAGGGGACGCACCACGCCAATGGCCAGAACAAGGCGGTTCGGTACCGATTGGCCACTACGATTTCAGCGGTCTTCTCCCTGAAGAGGCCGAGGCCGCGATCGCAACCGCCATCCGCGAAGAAGGCGAGCGGCCGTTTGATCTGACCCAAGGGGCGCCATTGCTGCGGCTTGGAGTGATACGGCGTGCACCGGCACAGCATGTTTTGGTACTGACCATGCACCACATCGTTGGCGATGGTTGGTCGATGGGCATCTTGGTCGCGGAGTTCTCGCAGTTATACCGCGCACGCCAACGCAACGTACCCGTGACATTGCCCCCCCTCCCGATCCAGTATGGCGATTTTGCTGCCTGGGAGCGAAAACGCCTAAGCGGTCTCTTTTTACAGCAACAGATCCATTTTTGGCGGCGTGAACTCTCCGGTGCCCCGACCCTGCTCGAACTGCCCACCGACCGCCCACGCCCACGTCTACAAAGCTACAACGGAACAACCTATTCGTTCCTGATCGACCGCTCACTCACCATACGGATCCAACAAACCTGCAACCGCGCAGGGGTAACGCCGTTCATGTTGCTGCTGTCGGCCTTTGGGGTACTGCTCAGTCGATACACTGGCCAAGAAGATCTGGTTATCGGTACGCCCTTGTCCGTTCGCGCCCATGCACAGTGCGAAGGCTTGATTGGCCTGTTTCTCAATACGTTGCCGCTACGCCTTGATCTTAGCGGCAATCCGAGTTTCACCGAATTGTTGCAGCGGACACGCAAGCACGCACTGGCCGCCTACCAACACGGCGAAGTACCGTTTGAAGACCTGCTCCAAGCGTTGCACATCGATCGTGCCCTGAACCATACCCCTCTGTTTCAGGTACTGTTTGCCCTCCAAAATGCACCGTTTGAACCCATCGACATCAGCGGTCTGAGCATTACCCCCCTCGAAACGGAAAACACCAAAGCACCGTTTGACCTCGTGCTGTCCATGGAGGAAGGGGCCGAAGGCATCGGGGGTCGTTTCCGCTACAACACCGATTTGTTTGACCAAGGCAGCATCGTGCGCTTGGCTGACCATTTCCTGCGACTCCTAGACGGAGCACTCACCGACGGTCAGCAACCCGTTGGACTGCTGCCCCTCCTGAGTGACGCTGAACAACGTGCCCAACAACAGTGGCGCGGTGGGAACGCGACCTTTCCCGTCCAAGAAACGCTTGTGGATTTGTTCGAGCGGCAGGTTGCGCTCCGGCCAACGCAGGGAGCACTCGTCTGTGAAGACCTCGCGTGGACGTACGAAGAACTGAACGAGCGTGCCAACCGCATCGCACATCGGCTGGTGCGACTCGGTGTCCAACCCGGGGATCGCGTTGGCTTGTGTATGCAACGCTCTGCCGATCTGGTTGCTGCTCTACTCGGTATCCTAAAGAGCGGTGCTGCCTATGTGCCGCTCGACCCGACGTACCCAGCCGATCGCTTGTCGTTCATGGCCGAGGATGCAGCACTCGATGTGGTCGTGACCGACCCAACCGTGAGCGAGACAATCCCGTCGGTGATCCGTCAACGGGTCGATGTCACTGCACCCGACCTCGCCGCAGAACCCACGACCAACCTCTCACTCCAACTTGACCTGGGGGTTGCGTTCACGGCCTACGTGATCTACACCTCTGGATCTACGGGCCGACCCAAAGGCGTTGGGGTCAGTCACGAAAATGTCGTGCGCCTGTTCTACGCAAGCGAATCGATCTATGGCTTTACCGAACGAGACGTGTGGACGCTGTTTCACTCGTATGCGTTTGATTTCTCGGTCTGGGAGATCTGGGGAGCACTGCTCTACGGCGGTCGCCTCGTCGTCGTGCCTTATTGGGTGAGCCGATCGCCAGACGCTTTCTTTGATCTGCTGCAAAGCCAACAGGTCACGGTACTCAACCAAACGCCCTCGGCCTTCCGTCAGTTGATGGAAATCGATCGCCGTGACGGGGGCCGCAAGACTGCCCTGCAATGGGTTATTTTCGGCGGCGAGGCACTCGAACTCAAAAGCTTAGAAGGCTGGTGTGGGCGGCATGGTTTTGACAAGCCGCAGCTTGTCAACATGTACGGCATCACCGAAACCACAGTGCATGTGACCTACCACCGAATCACCGCCGACGATCTTGCGCACGGCAGCAGTGTGATTGGTCAACCCCTGCCCGATCTCACCCTAGATCTACGCGATCGCCACAACCAGCCCGTCCCCTTTGGGGTTGCGGGTGAGATTTTGGTCGGGGGTGCTGGGGTCGCACAGGGCTATCTGAACCGCCCCGAATTGACCCGCGAGCGTTTTGTCGATGCCAAGATGCTCGGTATGGAAGGCCAAAAAATCTACCGCAGTGGCGATTTGGCACGGCGTCGGGTGGATGGGCAGCTCGATTACCTCGGACGGATGGATCAGCAGGTCAAAATCCGTGGTTTTCGCATCGAACTCGGTGAAATCCAGAACCAGATGGCCGCTTATCCAGGCGTCACGGGTGCCGTTGTGACCGTGCATACCGGTCTAAGCGGGCCGGAACTGCTGGGCTATGTTGCCTTCCAAGAAGGGGTAGACGGCACTGTGGCGGTCAACGGATTGCGGGATCAACTCCGAACCCGCTTGCCCGACTACATGGTACCCGCCACGTTGGTCGCGCTAGAACGGATGCCGCTGACCGCAAACGGAAAGATTGACCTTCGCGCCCTGCCAAAACCCGATCGCGATCAGCGCACTCGGCAAACTGCGTTCGTCGCACCCACCACCCCCCTAGAGAAATTGCTCGCGGAACTCTGGCAAGAGGTGCTTCAGCTCAAAGAGGTGGGTTGTCAGGATCATTTCTTTGAACTGGGTGGCAATTCTATCAAAGGGGCCATCTTTGCCAATCGAATGCAGGAAAAGATCGGTTCTGTTTTTTATGTAGTGGCGCTCTTCGAGGCACCTACCATTGCGGAACTGATCGCGTACATGCGTGTGCATTACCCAGAAGCGGTGCGTCGCTATGAAGGCGATGGGAGTGTTGCAGAAACCGATCACCATCGTCTAAACGATCGTGACTGGACGGCCTTTCGTTCGGTCATCACACCGCTGCCTGCCTGTGCGCGTTGTACGAGTGGCCCGAAGAACCGACGGGCGATTTTTGTATTGGCCCCCCCTCGTTCGGGTACCACGCTGCTTCGGGTACTGCTCGGCGGACACCCGCAGTTGTTTGCCCCTCCCGAACTTGAATTGATGCCGTTTAATACGTTGGGCGAGCGTGAGCGTATCTGTTCTGGGCGCGATGCCTTTTGGTTGGAGGGAACGCTACGGGCGGTCATGGCATTGCGCGGTGTCAGCGCCGACGATGCCAAGGCACTGATGGCTGTGCGCGAGGCTGCCGACAAGACCGTCAAAGATTTTTATGCCGAGATGCAGGGCTGGCTTGGGGATCGTCTGCTTGTGGACAAATCGCCTTCTTATATTTTAGATCGCTCGATCTTGGATCGTATGGAGGCGACCTTTGAGGTACCGCTGTATATTCATCTGCACCGCCATCCCTACGGGATGATCAATTCTTTTGAAGAGGCGAAGCTCCACCAGATATTCTTCCGGTATCCGCACTCGTTTACCTCTCGTGCACTTGCCGAATTGATCTGGACGCACAGCCACCAGAACGTCCTTGATTTTTTCACAACCGTTCCTGCCGATCGACAGATCGATGTGGGTTTTGAGGCTATCACAGCCAATCCCCAACAAGAAATGGAACGGTTGTGTGCGTTCATGGGTCTTCCGTTTGATCCCTCGATGCTTGCGCTCTACGAAGAGAAGCAAAAGAAAAAGCGCATGACCGACGGTCTCCATGCCGAGTCGAAGATGCTGGGAGACGTAAAATTTCATACCCACCAAGGGATCGATGCGAGTGTCAACGATCGCTGGCGGGAGCGGTACCAGCATGACTTTTTGTGTGCGACGACTTGGCGGATGGCCGAACGCCTGGGATACCCTGCCCCAAAAATCCTCGCAGACGAACCCGCACCCACGCAAACCACGCCGACGCAAAGCACGACGTGGGCTTCGTTGATCCCCGCTGCGTCCACAGAAAGAACCCATGCCTTGCGGGAATTGTCTCTGGCCCAACAACGGCTGTGGTTCTTTGACCAACTGGAAGGTTCCAGCAATGCTTACAACATGCCCGTGGCACTGTGGCTAGACGGCACCTTGGATCGACCTGCCTTACTCGGTGCCCTCGAAGCGATTGGGCAGCGCCACGAGGTACTACAAAGTACCTTTGTCACGGTCGAGGGCGAAGCACGGTGCCATCTCTTGGAAGCACTGCCGCCCCCCATGGTGATCGATTTGACCTTGATCGACCCACGCAGCCGTGAAGCCGAGGCACAGCGTTGGTTGGTCGAAGAAAGTGAGCGAGCGTTCGATCTCACCCGTGGGCCTCTGTTTCGGGCACGTTTGGTGGTGGTGAATCCTGAGCGCCATTTGCTCCTCTTGAATATGCACCACATCGTGGCGGACGGTTGGTCGCTTGGGATTGTTGCGCATGAATTGGCTGTCGGCTATCAGGCACGGCACCGTAAACAGACGCCTTCATTGCCCAGGTTGCCCTTGCAATACGGGGAGTATGCCCGCTGGCAGCGGCAGTGGTTAAGCGGTGGTGAATTGGCACGACAGATCGAATACTGGCGTCAGCAATTGGCCGACAGTCCGGCTTTGTTGGATCTTCCGACCGATCGTGTGCGTCCGGCGCTTCAAAGCTATCGGGGTGCCACGTTGAACTTTGTACTAGAAAAGGCGCTCTGTCGGGATCTCCGTCGCTTCGCCGATGACCGTAGTGCATCGCTGTATATGGTGTTGTTGACGGCTTTTGGGGTACTGCTGTACCGCTATTCGGGACAAACGATTGTCCCGATCGGATCGCCGAGTGCGAACCGTTCCCGCCGTGAGATCGAGTCCTTGATTGGTTTTTTTGTCAATACGTTGGTGATGAAAGTCAATATCGATCCTACCGCAACGTTTGACCAATTGCTGGCAGCGGTACGCATGATGGCGCTCGACGCCTATGCCCACCAAGAGGTTTCGTTTGAACAACTGGTCGAAGTGCTGCAACCAGCGCGTAACCTCAGTTATTCGCCGATCTTTCAGGTCATGCTCACGATGCGCAATGCACCACTCGTCCTGCCCGTGCTGGATGATCTCCGTGTCAGCGCCGCCGAACACGAGAACCCCATTGCCAAGTATGATCTTACCCTCTCCTTTGGCGAAGCAGACGACGCACTCGAAGGCAGTCTAGAGTACAACTGCGATTTGTTTGACGCATGGCGGATGAAACAGCTTATCGACCACCTAAGCGAATTGCTACGTCAGGTGGTTGTAGCACCCACGCAGTCCGTTGCGTCTCTTAGGCTCCTGAAGGATCGTGATCGCCAACGGTTGCTCGTGGATGCGAACCGTACCGAGCGTGTATGGTCGGGGCCGCTGAGTGTGCACCAGTGGATAAGCGACCAAGCGCAGGCAGAACCGGATCGCACAGCTTTGTGTTGGGGCGACCAAACGCTTTCGTATGGTGCCCTTGAAAAAGAATCCAACCAACTCGCCCATTCTCTTCTGGAACACGGCGTACGGCGGGGGGATCGGGTTGCGGTAGCGTTGGAGCGCACGGGCGATCTCGTCATTGCGCTGCTTGCGGTGCTGAAAACGGGTGGGTGCTATGTGCCACTCGATCCTGGGTATCCAGCCGACCGTGTGGCGATGATTCTGCACGATGCGGGGAGTCGCTGGCTGATCACGAACCGCAGGTTGCAGCCGTTGTTGCCAGACGCGCCCCATACCCTGCTCATGGATACACACTCCTGGGCGAATGCACCCGACAGCCTACCGACGGTTGCGGTGGGTGGCGAGGATCTCGCCTATGTGATCTTCACCTCTGGATCGACGGGTCGACCCAAGGGCGTGATGTTGCCACACAGGGCGATCGTCAATTTTCTCCACAGCATGATCGAGACGCCTGGGATGGGCGCAAGCGATACCATACTCGCAGTGACAACGATCGCGTTTGACATTGCCGTGCTCGAACTCTGGGCACCGCTTGCGATCGGTGCTCGCGTCGTCATCGCAAGCGAAACCGAAGTCCGCGACGGTGCTGCACTGCTTGCCTTGTTGGATGCCTGGCAGGTCACGATTTTACAGGCAACTCCGGCTACCTGGCGCTTGTTGCTTGCGGCAGGCTGGGAGGGAACCCCAGGACTGAAAGCACTCTGCGGTGGCGAAGCCCTCCCCCGATCGCTTGCCGTCGAACTACACAAGCGGTGTCAAGAACTCTGGAACATGTACGGCCCGACCGAAACGGCTGTGTGGTCAACCGTGGCACGGGTAGACGGAACGGGCGCGGGGGTTGGCCCTGCGGAACCGATTGGGCGACCGATTGCCAATACCCGTGTGTATCTCTTGGACGATCAACGCGAGCCGGTACCGAGGGGCGTCACGGGTGAGTTGTACATCGGTGGCCATGGGGTTGCCCTGGGCTATTTGGGACAACCTGACCTCACCCAAGAGCGTTTTCTTGCCGATCCGTTCGTGGCTGGTGCATGGATGTATCGCACGGGTGATTCGGCGCGTACGCTCGCGAATGGCGATATCGAATACCTCGGACGCCTCGATCAACAGGTCAAATTGCGTGGTTTCCGTATCGAACTCTCGGAAATTGAGCACAGTCTGCAGCAACACCCTGCAATGGTGCAGTGTGCCGTGATTATTGATGGCCGTGAAGAAGCCGCTCGCTTGGTGGCCTTCTGTGTCGCCAATCCCATGCCAGAGGCGGCGGTTCTGCGAGGTCATCTCGCGGCCCGTTTGCCTGAGTACATGGTGCCGTCTTTATTCGTTCCCCTGGATGCACTGCCCCTCACACCCAACGGCAAAATCGATCGGAAAGCCTTGCGGGTACCGGAAGCACTCCATACCAGCACGCCTCGACACACCCTCGCACCACGCGATCAAACCGAACTGCGGTTGGTCACAATCTGGCAGGAGGTCTTGGGCCGCTCTCCCATTGGCATCGAAGACAATTTCTTTGCACTGGGAGGGCACTCGCTCGTTGCGGTGCGTTTGATGGCGCGTATTGCTGCTGAGTTTGGGCGTCATTTGCCGCTTGCGGCGTTGTTTCAGGCGTCTACCGTCGCAGCACTTGCACGGTGGTTGCGTGCCGAGGCTACCGCGACGGCTTGGCAAACGCTTGTACCGCTCTCGACCACGTCCGATACTCCTCAGGCACCTTTGTTCTGTGTTGCGGGTGCGGGTGGGAACGTGCTGTATCTACAGCCCCTCACAGCAGCATTGCGCGGGGCGATCCCGTTGTACGGACTCCAGCCGCCTGGGTTGGACGGCGTAACCCCTGTGCTCTCTTCGGTGGAGGCACTGGCGGATGCGTATCTATCGGCCCTCCGTACAATCCAGCCGACCGGCCCCTATCGCCTCCTGGGGCATTCCTTTGGGGGGTTGGTGACGTTTGTAATGGCCAAGCGTCTCCATGCAGCCCACGAATCGGTCGAACGGTTGATCCTGCTGGATACGGCGGCACCCCAGTGGTTTGCGCCTACGGGCCGTGATTGGGGCTATGCACGTTGGCTTGCCCAGGTCGCACAGATTGCGAGCCACCAGTATGGGGTTTCGCTGGATCTCACGGAGGAGGCTTTTGCGGTGGAGGCAAGCGAAGAGGCGCAGTTGCGTTTGTTACAGGAACGGCTGATCGCCTGTGGTGTCTTGCCGGAACAGGCCGATGTGAACCATTTACGTGGTTTTATCGATGTCTATCGAGCCAATCTGCAGGCGGTGTATCAACCTCCCGAGGGGAGTGCGGATATTCCGACCCTACTCGTGCGATCGGCCGAATTACAACCAGGACAGCTTCAGGATCCACAGGCTAGGGCCGTGCGTGCCGAAGCGGATTTGGGTTGGGGACGTTGGATCAGTGGGTCGATCGAGATGGTCGAAGTACCCGGCGATCACCTCACGATGCTCAACCCCCCGGACGTGTTGGCACTGGCAGCAGAGATCAGGCGCAGCTTGGTCGGGTGAATACCATACCTCCGAACATTCGGAGGGGGAATGCAAAAATCCCAATCTGCTAACTGTATTGTTTTTGTGTTTCGTATAAATCCATTTTTCATGCTTGGATCGCGTGTTTTGGAATACCCGTACCGTAGAGAACCGTGTGAACGTATTTGACGATTGGCTACTGGCGTTTGTCATCACCCAGATCGTCGAGGTTCCAATCTATCTGTACGCTACGAAGGGTCGCTGGGCCGTGTCTTTTATGGCCAGTATGTGGACGCATCCGGTGGTTTGGTTTGTCTTTCCATGGCTCATACCACCGAGATTTGGCTATGTTGGCATGGTAGTGATGGCAGAGTGCTTTGCTGTTCTGATCGAAGCGGCCTGGCTTGCGTATTCCAAAATATGCAATGCGTTTGGATGGAGTCTGGTCGCGAATGGAGCAAGCCTGGGAATCGGTTTGCTGATCAGACAGATGGTAGATTTCTAGCGTACGCCTCTGTCTTTCGGAGAGGGGTGGCAGGGAGAGGTAGGTTTCTGGTTCTGGTCTCTAGTGTAGCTATCCTGTCACTCACCGAGGAGCACCGAAAATATGCACACCCCCATACACGACAGACGCAAACACAAACGTTATGAGTGCAACTTTCCTGTCCGTGTGATCACAGAAACCGAAGAGATTTCTGCTGTTTCTGTGGATGTCAGCATGGGTGGTATTCGGATACTCGGAAAGAAACCACTGCTCCTTCCTATTGGACACGAGGTAACATTGCGGTTCATGCTGCCTGGGGTGAACCAAGAAATAGAAGTGCGTGCTTGTGTTCGTATGCACCTAGGCTATTTCTATGGCTTGCAGTTCGTGCGTAGTGAAACCTCGGACGCTTTCATTGCGTGTATTACGCAACTGGACGTAAAAAATGAACATAAAAATACTGTGCCCTGAAAGCGCGGATTGTTCTGATTACTACGAGACTATAAAACGAATCAAAGAGGTCGCTGTAGAACGCAATATCACTATTTCCTTTGAGGTCGTTGAGGACATGGAAGCCATTCGATTGTACAGTGTGGTCGGTACCCCTGCCATTCTCATCGACGGAAAAATAGCACACCTGGGTGGCGTTCCAGCCCGAAAGAAAGTAGAGGCTTGGTTTGCCCAGAGTCTCCGGTAACAGCGAACACAACGGGCCCACGCGCCGCCCCTCGTTGGGGGAAGCGCGTGGGCATGGTTTAGGCCATCACATTCAGGAGGGTACCGATGGTATCATCCGCAGCGGCCAGGACTTTTGCGTTCGCACGGACAGCCGTGCTGTCGATTTTGCTCTCCACGAGTGCTTGGCCTGGGTCGGATTTCCCCTGTAACTGTGAAGTGCTGGCCACCTGTGCGGCGTTGCGGTCAAGCCCCTGCATACCACGCTGGATACCCATGGATGCGGTGTTATAAACGCTGTTATAAGTCGGATTGATGTTCATCAGTGTCTCCGAGAAACCCCTGGCCCCCTGGTAGAACCACTGCTACCCAAGAGTCCCTCCTGTGATAAAAGAGTGCTATTTCTTCTTGTCCCCTACGAGACAACGGTTCCCTAGATCTCGCAGTATGTCCCTATTATCGGCCCCGTGTACAGCGTTCGCAACTACGATCCTGGTGTTTGTATGCGTCGCTTGGAGTCCCCACACCCGCGCAAACGACACGAAGCCCGTGCCACAGTTGGCACCACTCAATCCGAGCTTCGTGGAACACTGGGGGCAGCGTTTTGTGCCTGCGCTGCTTGAACGTGCGGCTGCACAAAAAACAACGACGGCTGTAGCAGCCTCTACGGTTTTCCCCCCCAACCCAGGGTACACACCCTCTCCGATCGACCGCTCACACCTGGTGGGATTGAAACCGGTGGTTGCGAAACGTGCACGCGCACAGGCACTCTATCCTCCGTCCTTCGACTTACGATCTTTAGGAAAAGTCACCAGCGTAAAAGATCAGGGGATCTGCAACGCTTGTTGGTCTTTCTCAACGATGGCATCCGGTGAATCCAACGCCCTGATGGGTGGCATTGGCTTCTATGATTTTTCTGAGAATCACCAAAATGTTCGCCATGGATTCGATTATCCGCCTTGTACAGGGGGAAACGGAGACATGGCCAGTGCCTACCAGACACGCTGGGGCAATACAGGCGCTATGGCAGCAGGGCCAGTCTACGAATCGGAGGATCCCTACACAAGCACCGCCGGAACCTCCATTCAGGGTCTCGCGCCGCGCGTGCATATGCAAGAGGTATTGATTTTACCCGATCGATCCAGTGGAACCGATAACGATAATTACAAATACGCGATCCAGAATGACGGTGCTGTAGACATTGCCTTGTATATGGATCATACGGTAGATTCTGTCTATTGGAATGCGACGACCCATGCTTATTACTATAACGGATCAGAAACACGCAATCATGAGGTCGCGCTGGTCGGATGGGATGACAACTATTTGGCGAGCAATTTTACCACTCCCCCGCTTGGCAATGGTGCTTTCATTGCAAAAAACCAGTGGGGTACTGCTTGGGGCGATCAGGGCTATTTTTACATTTCCTATCACGACGCACGACTCGGTGACGCACACGTTTTTCGTACCCCACAAGGCATCCACAATTATACGCGGGCTTACCTTTACGATCCATTCGGTATGTCCCTTTCCGCTGGCTATGGGGCCATTGGCTACGGCTACCAGACCGATACGGCATGGGGTGCCAACGTATTCAGAGCAGTTGCCAATGAAGCGTTACAAGCGGTTGCTTTTTACACGCAAACGGTAGACAGCAGCTATGAGATATCGATCTACAACAACGTGTCGGACACCCCTTCGACGTGTACCCTTGCATCTGTGAAAACCAGTGGATCGATTCCCTATGTGGGGTATCACACGATTGTGTTATCCCAACCGGTTGCGTTGGTGGCAGGACAGCTGTTCGCGGTCGTCGTTCGGTTTCAGACGCCAGGGTACGATTACCCCATTCCCCTGGAAACCCCCATCGCGGGGTATAACAGCTTGGCCTCGGCCAGTCCAGGGCAGAGTTATGTCAGCGGTGACGGTACGACCTGGGTTGATCTCAGCAGCATTTATCCGAATACGAACGTGACGATCCGTGCGTTTACACATGGAAGTCCAGCATCCCTGCCTCATGTCCCCACGATTGGCTCGGTCATCGCTGGGAGCGCCCAAGCAACCGTCTCTTTTGGCGCACCCACGGACAACGGAGGGGGGGCGATCACGAGCTACCAAGTGACTGCCACCCCCGGCAATCTGCAAGCCAGTGGCAATCGGAGTCCCCTCACGATCAAGGGACTTACGAATGGCACTGTCTATACGTTTAGTGTGACGGCCACCAACAGCTCGGGAACCAGCGGGGCGTCCGCCCCCTCGGAGGCTGTGAGGCCGTTTCAAAGCCAAACAATCGGGACGATGGCCTTCCATCCCACCGCCCTTACGATGGACACTACCGCCCTCGTCAGTGCTACGGCGAGTTCTGGCTTGCCCATTCGTTTCCGTTCCACCACACCGACGATCTGCACCCTGTCTGGCAGCACCGTGATTCCCCTCTCGGTCGGTGTGTGTACCATCGCCGCCGGTCAGTCGGGAAACACCGCGTATGCTGCAGCACCAGAAACGAGCAAAAGCATCCTGGTCCACCAAGGACAACAGACCCTTGGCCCGCTCCAATTCGCTCACACCCCAGTGCTCGTCAAAGAAACCACCACGATCAGTGCCATTGCCTCCTCTGGATTACCTGTACGTTTTTCGTCGAGCACGCTGTCGGTTTGTACCGTCGGTGGGAAGGATGGCAACTTGGTCACAGGCATCACACCTGGTCTTTGTAGGATCGCTGCCATTCAATCGGGCAACAGCAATTGGATACACGCACCGTTGGTGACGCAAACTTGCACAGTAACAGCGCATCGATAGCATCATGCAAAACGCGATCAGAGATTACTTCGAATAGCAACCAGCTTTTCTATTTTGCCATCGATGTTTTTGATTAAACTTTGTTGATATACGTGGTATCGATACTGTGCAAACCAGGAAATCGAAAATGGAACCGCTGCAACCAAAACAGATGCCAGAAGACTTCTAAACATAACAAAGGTAGCCATATAGATCAGTGAATAGGTGAGTACGCCATTTTTACCTTCCCTGATGAATTTTAGAAGCCCTGCATCCTCCTGTTGGCTATGTTCCATGCGTATTTTATATTTTTCTTTGTTACACTGATCGATCCCTTCGGAAATGTGCTGATAGGCGGCCTCTTTGAATTTTCTGGTGGTTCTTGGCACCTCAGTGGACATGATTCTACTCGCCGTGTACAGATCGATCAGCGATTTCCTTTCCATCAACTCTGAGACCCGCTGAATGGCTTTATGAACCTCAGCCTCACTTTCTGGCTGGACAGTTCTCTCTCCCATTACTGTATAATAGATCTCGATCTGTTCCGTGATTCTTTGGATCTCAGCTAAAATAGATCCATTTTGACTTTGTATTGCTTCTGATTGTGTGGTGATTCGGTTGTTGTACAGTTCATAGAGATCCTTCCGTATAGGGAGAAAGGTAGGTTCATTTTCTATCTTTAGGGCATATCGTATATCAATCTCCAACAGATCAGCCACCAAAGAGATTGCTCTTTTCTTATCTGCCTTGACCTCTAGGAGGCTCATTTGATAGCGAGGCTCACAGAAGTCAGGCGACAGTTCTATAGCCTCCTCCAAGCATTCTCTGGCGCTCGCAACACTCCCGTTGTCTCGTAAGATCATGGCTTTATACAGCAAGGCAAAACTAGCATAATATTTAGATTTTTGCCGTGCATAGGTCAAAGCCATATCAAAATAATAAAGAGCTTCCTCCACATCTTGGTCTTGAAAAAGATAAATCATCCCCATGCTAATGTAAATCGGAAAATCATGTTCACTCAGTTCTAATAGTGCAAGGAAATCCTCTTCGGCCTGATCAATTTTTGCGTTGTCGTAGTACGCATCGGCACGCTTTCTTTTATCCTTTCCTTTTGTGTCCAAATGAAATACGAGGGTTTTTAGAATATCTTGCAGTTGTCGTGTATTTCTCTCGATTTGCCATACAACCTCGGACAGTGAAAACTCGAACGCGGCTTTCAGTCCATTCATTCCCTCTCTAATATCTTCTATGCCGGAGGCAAGATAATCCAGCCCTTCGATAATTCTGTCATGACTGACCACAACCTTATTTGCCAGGGTCGCCTGTGAGAGAAGCAATTCTCTTGTGGCCTCTGCGAGGAGACGAACCTGCGCCTTAACGTCTTTCCCGATGTCAATTTTTTCGTAACACTGAGATCTTTCTTCAAAGAACCATGCATTTTTGTTCTCTACCATACCAACTACCTACTTATGGCGGACATTACATACCTTCCGGCTTAGGGGGTGAACAATCGCTCTGTGTTGAGCAGCACTTTGACACCATCTGTGACCTTGGCAAAAGCAAGAATATAATCTGTTAGGGGGTTCTTTTTGTAGGCTGTGGCGTCGGCAATGTGCTCCGAGGTAATCGGAATCACACGCGAGACCGAATCAACCATCATCCCGATGGTTTTTCCACTACCGCTTCCACGACCACTCAACACAATGACACGCGTTGCTGTGTCCGTTGCCCTTGGCGATAAGCCGAGTCGTACCCGTAGATCGATCACTGTGATGGTCTGCCCGCGAAAATACATAATACCGCGCACCCCAGAAGGTGCATTGGGGAGACTCCTGATGACAGGCATCGTAATGATCTCCCTGATCCACAAAATATCGATGCCGTATTCTCTCCCTGATAGCGTGAAGATCAAATAGCTCCCTTCTACGTTGAGGTTGGTCTTACCCACCGTGCCCGCACTCTGACGAGTGACAATCCGTGCAACCACCTCCGCAGGGTTATGGATGGTGGTGGTGTGGTCAATGGATCCCTTGCAAGACTGGCGTGCGAAGCGATCATCCACAAAGGCATTCAGGTCAATCAGGCTCCCGACACCCATTTCCTTCATCATGTACTGCTGAATACGATCCAGATCCTGCCTGGAAGGAAAAAGATCGTTTGTTTTGATGCCTTGCGCCTCACGCAGCACATTCTTTAGAATCGGCACTTTCAGTTTGAGCGACCCGTCCGGATCAAGGAAAGTGACCGCTATTTCTGCGGCAGCGTCGGTTTTTTCCCCAATGAACTGACCGGCCACCACCAACATATCGGTGAATTCTTGCACCGCTTCAGGATATTGCTGAATCACCTCATCACGCAGTGTGACCACACAGCAGGGATGTGTTTCCCACATCTCTCCAGAAAGAAACAACAGATCCGCACTTCCTTCGGCAATGGCTTTGGTGCCCAACGGTTCCGCCACCAGAAACCCACAAGCTTCTGGATTTGACGCAAGCAATTCTGGCATCTTGATCGGCGGAACGACTTCAAAAAATACGTCACAATCTCCACGGCCCGCAAAACCAGGCTTGAGGCCCAATTCTCTTAGAAAACGGTGGGCCAACATGTGATGAATCGACAGTTCGTGGGGAATGTAAAATGTCTTGCCTCGGAACGCTTGATCCAAAGAAGCATTTTTTGCTTTCGCGTTGCGTACCGCAATGCTGCCGTTGCGATGCGCAAACATCACGAGCTTAATCGGCACCCCAAACCCAAACAGATCCATCGCAATGGGTGCCAAAGCAAGCGCACCATCTACATTGCCTTTTTCCAGCGCCTGTTGGAGCGCATTCCAACTCGGCATCCGCTTGGTTTCAATGACAAAATGTTGTGGGGAAAGTTTATGACTATCAATCAGATGTTTGAGCACACCCAGGGTCAGATGATCCGTGATCTGGATATGAGCCATCTCCAGGATCAAGCGCCCTGAGGGATCAACCTTGGGAACCCGTGGCGTCTGTGTAGGCGTAGATTGCACCACCGCCTTGCCACCCAATGTCTCATTGATGAGTTCATTTAATTCCGGTGGGCCAAAGGGTTTGGTAATAAAATTACTCACGCCTGCTTCGGTGGCGGCCGTAACTTGTTTGCGCTCTCCACGAGCCGTTGCCATAATAAAGGGAATATGCTGACTGCGCGGATTGGCCCTAACCCACTGCAACAACTCAAAGCCATCCTTGTTGGGCATATTCCAATCGCTGATAATCAACCCTATGCCGTCCTCTGCCTCCAGTTTGGCAATGGCTTCATTGCCATCCTCTGCTTGTAGCACCTGCTGGAACCCCAGATCAGCCAAAGCCTTGGCTGCCATTTTGCGGGCTACCTTAGAGTCTTCGACGAGGAGAATTTTGAGCGAACGGTCAACGGACATGATGCCCTACCCCTATTGAAATCCGTATTGAAATCCGTGATGACACGGATCAGTGTCTATTGTTGCTGTGTAGATCCGAAAGAATGGTGGGGAGATAGCGGAAAAGATAGTCTATATCCGCCTCGGTGGTATGAAGACCCAGACCAAAGCGAATAATTCCATAGCGTTTGGTATCCACACCCAGCGCACGAATCACATGGGAGCTTTCCGTACCCCCTGCGTAACAAGCAGACCCCGCAGAAACCGCAATCCCAATTTGATCAAGACTCAACAACAACGAGCCACTGTCGATCCCAGGAAAACCGACGTTGAGGTTGTTCGGTAGTCGGCGGGTCAGTGAGCCGTTGACGATCAAGCCTGGCTCTATCGAGAGAAGCCGCGCCAACAGAAGATCCCGCAGGTGAGTAACCCGCTCGGACTCCTGCGTGAGTTCGCGGTGTGCAAGCGATGCAGCCAACCCAAGCCCCAGAATGCCCATGACGTTTTCGGTACACGCCCGTCGCCCGCCTTCTTGTTCGCCGCCGTGGATGAGCGGAACCAACGTCTGTTCAGGAGCTACATAGAGTGCCCCCACACCCTTCGGTGCATACAACTTATGACCCGACAGCGCGAGCAGGGATACACCCCATTCCTTCGGATGCAGGGGTATCTTTCCGAACGCCTGGATGGCATCCACCATCAGCGGAACCCCAGCATTTCGACAAACAGCACCGATCTCGTCTATGGGATTGATCGTACCAATCTCGTTGTTGGCGGCCATGATAGCAACCAGATGGGTATCGGGGCGAATGGCCGCCTGCACAGCCTCTGCAGACACAATCCCCTCCGGATCTACGCCCACATAGCTGACCGAAAACCCAAGCCCCTCCAAAAAACGCATCGTGTGAAGTACCGCGCTGTGTTCTGTCACACTGGTGACCAAGTGACCAGGCGCAGACAAATGCCGGAAAGTAACGCCTTTGATGGCCAACGCAATGGCTTCTGAACCGCCCCCCGTAAAGACAATCCCACTCGGATAGACCCCCAGCGCATTGGCAACGCGAACACGCGCCTTATCGATCAACCAGTGGATCTTCCGTGCTTGGGTGCTGCTGCTGCTTGGATTGGCGAACGGTTCCGGAGCCTCCAAAAAGCCACGCAGGGCGTTGCGAACCTCCGTACGCAGATACGTCGTGGCATTGTGGTCGAGAAAAACCTCGCGGTAGTCGTCGACCTGAATATTCGCAACTGGTTTACAAGGGATTTCGTTCGCAGCCTGGACAGGAATCCCTACCCACCCGTAGACCGATTGTAAACCATGGGGAAATATCCGATCCAGCGTCTCTCTCGATATCCCTGCCTGGCGATCAAGATTGCGGTACAGTGGCCCTACTCGGTGACGAGCATAATAGTCACTGGCGTACTCCAACACCTGCCAGTGTGCATCGGTGAGCGTGGTATTGGTACGGCGGGCCATGAGATAGATCCTGACCCGGGTCAAATTATCCATCGTTCTTGTCTGAAGCGCCTGGGTACGCGTGGAAAGGATACCCCCCCATGGATTCTTCCATGCCTTCCACGAGTGCAGTAAATACAGCATAGGGAATGCCGATACCCAACCGATTGGCATCAAACTTGGCAATCAGACGCGCCCCCAAGCAATAAGGAGATAGGTTGATTTGCTGTGTCAAATAAGGCCGAACGATCAAGTCAGAATTGACCGCACGCAATCCCCCCATGCTGGCTTCTAGACGCTTCCCTGTTCGGTATTGGTACGCCTGGATGATGCGTGTGAGTTCCACTGGACGAACGCTAAGCACCACCACCTCCGGCACCAATTCCGGTTCATGAAAATCAGGTGGATAGAAAAACACGGCCTCCATGACCGCAGGTTGGATCGCCATCATGTCGGCCACGGCGCTACGGGCTGTGTCTTGATCTTTGAAGCGTCCCTGATCACGTGCACCAAACAGGCAGAAGTCCCGCCGACCGCTGCTCTGGCACGCATAGACCACACCCTCGGTAAAATCTTTAGGGGTCGGGGGCAGAAAAGCGTTCTCTTGGCCGGATTGTTTGTGCATCAGCTCTGTGTACACCCGGCTGCCTTGCAGGGGGTGTGCTTGGTGCTGATCCACAAGTCCAAAGCTGATGGCGGCCGCAATACAACCGATGTTGTCTAGGTTCAACAACACAGGGTCTCCCAGTTCCGCTTGCCGAACGGCCTGACAGCTCGTCAGGGTCAGTGCGCTCGGTGCATACGACTGCACGCCTTCGGGAATCGATGCGCCCTGCCGAAAGAACCGTACCCCGACAGCAGGGATCTCCAATCCGGGCACTTCCAATGCCTTGAGGAGACGATCAAAGAAATGCATGAAGCCTGGCATGGTCGATCCTATGTTGGTAAGACGACGTAAGACGATAATAGTACCGCGCTCCTCTGGCCAGAGACAACCACCAGACTTTACCGTTGCAAGTGCTCGCGGGTTGCGTGAAAGCGGATTTCCGGCCAGCGTTCTGTGACCAGTGCGAGATTGACCCGTGTGGGTGCTAGATAGGCCAGATCCCCTCCCCCATCGGTTGCGAGGTGTTCACGGACTTTGTTCTGGAATTCATCGAGTTTTTTGGGAGAGTCGCTGTCGATCCAACGAGCGGTATGGATGTTCACGTTCTCAAAGGCGCAATCGACGCTGTATTCGTGGCGCAGACGGTACGCCACAACGTCAAATTGCAGGATGCCCACCGCACCCAGGATCAAGTCATTGCTGACCAAGGGTCGGAACACTTGGGTAGCCCCTTCCTCGGAGAGTTGTTCCAAGCCCTTTTGCAATGCTTTCATACGCAAGGGATCACGTAACCGGACACGCCGGAAGAGTTCTGGTGCAAAGTGTGGAATCCCCGTAAAGCACAGGGGTTCTCCTTGTGTAAAGGTGTCGCCGATTTGAATCGTTCCGTGGTTATGGAGTCCGATGATGTCCCCTGGCCAGGCATCGGTTGTATGCTCGCGTTCGCCCGCCATGAAGGTCAGGGCATTGGCAATTGTCACCTCCCGACCCAAGCGAACTTGGTACAATTTCATGCTGCGTTCGTAGTGTCCAGAGCAGACCCGCATGAAGGCTACCCGATCGCGGTGCGCGGGATCCATATTTGCCTGGATTTTGAAAACAAAGCCCGTAAAGGCTGCTTCGTCTGCCATGACTGCGCGGGTGGTGGTGCGTTGAGGACGCGGTGGAGGAGCGTATTCGACAAAGGCATCCAACAACTCACGCACTCCGAAACTGTTGAGTGCCGAACCAAAAAAGACGGGTGTGAGGTGTCCGGAGCGGTAGGTTTCGAGGTCGAGCGAATGGCTCGCGCCTTGTACCAAGGCGATGTCGTCGCGCAGTTCCTCAACGACGCTGGTACCGAGTCGATCGGCGAGGTCTGGATGGTGGATGCCATGAATTCTTTCTCCTTCTCGGATGCGTCCCCCATGCTGGGGGGAAAACAGGTGCACTGCGTCTTGATAGAGATGAAATACGCCCTTAAAAGCCCTGCCCATACCGATGGGCCAGGTAATGGGTGCACAAGCGATCCCCAGAACCCGCTCGATTTCGTCTAGCAGTTCGATCGGTGGGCGTCCATCGCGGTCTAGCTTGTTGATGAAGGTGATGATGGGGGTATCCCGTAGACGACAGACTTCCATAAGGCGCAAGGTGCGGTCTTCCACGCCTTTTGCGGCGTCAATCACCATCAGGGCAGAATCGACTGCCGTAAGGGTACGATAGGTGTCTTCGGAGAAATCTTCGTGACCGGGGGTATCTAGCAGGTTGACAACATGGCCCCGATAGGGAAACTGCATCACCGAGGTTGTGACGGAAATACCGCGTTGTTTTTCCAACTCCATCCAGTCGGAGGTAGCGTGGCGGCTGGCTTTGCGTGCTTTGACGGTACCGGCCAGTTGAATGGCACCTCCAAACAGTAGAAACTTCTCGGTGAGCGTGGTTTTGCCTGCATCGGGATGCGAGATGATTGCAAAGGTACGACGGGCATCAGCCGCAGCAGCGGATATAGAAGAGGATAATGGTTCAATCATAGATCGCCATGGTGTCAACGGGGTGAGGGGGTTGGGGAGTGATCCAACCGTAACCGATGGAGGATGATAGCAGAATCCTTATGTTCTGACAAAGAACCCCCTCTTCTTCTGAAAGCACTTGACTTTCAGCTTGCCCCTCTCCTGAAAGGAGAGGGGTTGGGGAGAGGTGGTTTGCTGGGTTTGACTTTTCTGTGTTGATCTTATTATCTCAAAAAGAATAATAATAAAAAGAACAATCAAAATAATTTATATTATAAATAATATTAGTAACTGCT
>CAIJYR010000021.1 GCA_903824965.1 uncultured Thiotrichales bacterium | reverse complement strand
TACCATGCGCAAACAGGGCGTTAATCCCTTCCAGGTACTGGTTCAGACTTTCCAGGGGGTCGTGCCTCAACCTCGCCTCAGTTGATGAACTAACATCTCCGGAGCGTCCCAACAACACCCTCCTGAGCAGTTACGATTAATCGATTCTTCATTGCGCGTCGCGCCAAGTTAAAACAACTGGTTAAATATAGATTGGTCTTTTATCATTTTATAATACTCCGGCAGTATCTCAATGCCAATTGAGCTTCTTTGCAATTGCTTCGCGGCGACCAAGGTTGTTCCCGAACCAGCAAAGGGATCCAGTACCACATCATATTCTTTTGTGAATAATCTAATAAACCAGTCTGGCAGGCTTTCTGGAAACGCAGCACTATGATTCTTATTGCTACACTCCGTTGCCAAATGCAGCACATTCGTAGGATAGACAGTCTCTTTGCCAACCCAATTAGATACATTTTTTCCGAAACCACTACCATTCTTGGCATTATCACGAACTTTATCAGTCTCGCTTAGATTTCTCAAGCGCCCTGCAGCCCAATCACCAATGGGCACTTTAACGGAATCTTGGTACATATTGAATGTCTTGCTTTTATTAAATTGCAACAACCTCTCCCACGCATCGCGGAAACGGTTAGACCATTTCCCAGGAAAACAATTTTTCTTATGCCATACAAATTCTTCCGTCCAAAACCATCCTTGCTGCCTTAGCCCAAGAATGAGTTCTAGCACATACGTGCTTCTTTCGCCAGACACGACTTTCTCTTTAATGTTTAGAATGAATGTTCCGTTCGTTCTTAAGACACGCAACAGGTCTGCACTGATGGGAAGAAACCAGTTGACATAGTCATCAGGATGGATACCGCCATAGGTACTTCTTCTCTGATCAGCATAGGGTGGCGAAGTAAAAATCAAATCAACGGAATTGTCTGGCAACTGCTGTAGCACCTCCCTACAGTCGCCTAGGAAAATGTCTGTCTTTACTTCAGGGTTCATGTCACATTGGATGCTTGGTTGATTATTCATCGAGTCTCTTATGCTCTATACCTGATCCAACGGGGTAATCAATCTCTTTCGTCTCTGAAGAGACTATCGGCACGATGTCTGTGGTCTTGCTTCGGGCGCGTAACAAAAGACGTGAGACATAGAGTCCCGCCTCGAACAACAACCACATCGGTATGGCCAACATGGTTTGAGAAAACACATCCGGTGGACTTAAGATCATGCCGACGACAAAAGCCCCTACAATGATATAAGGGCGCTTTGCAGCCAAGGTGTCAGGATGCAATACCCCTGTCCAAACCAGCAAGACTGTTGCAACCGGCACCTCAAAGGCGACCCCAAAAGCAAAAAACAGAGTCAGCACAAAATCAAGGTATTTATTAATATCAGTCATGACAGACACGCCTTGGGGGGCTGTCGCGACAAAAAAACCGAAGACCAACGGAAAGACCACAAAATACGCAAATGCAATGCCTAAGTAATAGAGCAAGGCACTCGATACCACAAGGGGCAGAATTAATTTACGTTCATGGCGGTACAAACCCGGTGCGACGAAAGCCCATATTTCATATAGAATATAGGGCATGACCAAAAAGAGGGCAGCCACCATGGTGAGCTTGAACGGTGCCATAAAGGGCGAGGTGACTTCGGTTGCGATCATGCTCGACCCTTGGGGGAGCAAGTGCATGAGCGGGTGGGCCACCCAGGTATACAGGGGGTTGGAGAAGGGGAGCAGCGCCAACGTCACCAGCAATACCGCCAGAATGATGCGCAACAATCGTTCGCGCAGTTCGATCAAGTGCGAAATAAAGGACTGTGCCTGATCGCCCTCAGGGTGCGTACTCATGGGTGGCCTGTTTTGTCGGGTGCTTCGGCGGTGTGCAACGCTTCCGGCACAGTATCCAGGGCATCCGAAGGGGGGGTGGAATTTTGAACGGCTGGGAGCGCCTGCGGGGTCGCATGCGAACTCGGTTCGAGTGGCAAACGCAAGGCGTCCTGAACGTCCGTCAGGTGTTGATGCGTCTCTTCGAGGAGTTCGTGGATTTCTGGTACCTTTGCGTGCTCTTCGAGCATACGCTTCAAAGCATCGGCTTGGATCTCTCGATCGATTTCGGCCTTGACACTGCTCACGAAGTAGCGTGCCTTGCCTACCCATAAACCCACCGTGCGGGCAAGTCCAGGCAAACGCTCCGGGCCTACTACAATGAGGGCTATCAACCCTACCATCATGAATTCCCAGAAACCAATATCAAACATGGTCTGTACTCACGCCTTGGGTGCATCTCGTGCAGTCACTTGCCCTTCAATGACACGACCTGCTTCGGTGGCCGCGCTGGGTTCGGCGGGTGCGGGTTTGTCTGCGGGTGCTGGAGCATTGGGAGAGCTAGGAGAACTAGGGGGGCTGGCAGGGCTGGCGGCGTCGTGTCCTTCCCGCATGGCATTGCGGAAGCCCTTGATGGCATTGCCTAAATCGGCACCGATGTTGCGCAATTTGTTCGTACCAAACAACAAGATAACCACCAGGAGCAAAATGAGTAGGTTCCAAATGTGTATTCCACCGATACCCATCGTTGGTTCTCCATCACAGTGAAAGGGGAAGGGAAGTGTGGCATCCCTTGCATCAAGAACGGGACACCAGAGCCTTATAGACCTGGGTGCCCTGGATTGCAACCGGATCACGGAACAGGTTGCACGCCTCCAGCCAATGGCACGGGACGATGGCGCAAATATTTGGTACGTTATGTAGGGATACAGGAGACCGCTCCATGTTACCCTGCTGGTCTTGGCCACGACACCTTACTTCAAACACCGACGGATGCGGCAGTCCGTAGAGAATTGGCATTATGCGTTATTCCTTGTCTCTGTCCCATGTGATTGCATGGGAGCTGCGTTTGTGCCTAGCCGCGAACCGGGTGAGCCAGCGTCCACTGGGGCTATGGCTTTTCACCACGGTGAGTCGGCTAGGAGATGGCCTGTTCTGGTATACCCTGATCCTCTCTCTTCCGATCTGCTATGGGGTGCGGGAACTGCCCTCCGTGCTACATCTGTCGATTGTGGGTTTGTTTTGCGTCACGATCTACAAAGGGGTCAAAATGGGCACCACCCGTCCACGACCCTACCAAGTGGAGGGACGCATCCGACTAGGAAGCATCCCCCTAGACCAGTACAGTTTCCCCTCAGGTCACACGCTCCACGCCGTTGCCTTCAGCATCATTGCCGTATGCTACCACCCGATGATTGTGTGGCTGGTAGGCCCTTTTACGGGGCTGGTTGCCCTTTCACGGGTCGTGCTTGGGCTACACTATCCCTCTGACGTCCTCGCTGGGGCTGCTTTTGGGGCTTTCATCGCCGTATTCACCCTACCGTTGGTCAGAGGTTTTTTCTAGCGGAGTGACTGAGCGTTTGGACAGTTATGGTACAAATGGTATAATAACAGTGGTATGTGTTTAAGTGAGTTTTCCTGTTTTCGAGAGGAACCGATCGATGGCTACTGAAAAAGCAGAAGAAGCAGCAGTGGTGCTGACCCCCGCCCAGAAGCTGGCACGGGCCAATTCGATTGTACGCAAGTACAGTCTCGGATCCGTGCTGCCGGGTCTCCTCCCAATCCCAATGGTTGATTTGGTGGCGCTGACTTCGGTACAGCTCAAAATGTTACACAGTCTGAGCAAGGTCTATGAGGTTCCATTCTCCAAAAACCTTGGCAAAGAGGCGATTTCGGGCTTGGTGGGCGGTGTTGCGCCCGTCTCGATGGCCCCGACGACCGCAAGCCTCGTCAAGATGATTCCGGTGGTTGGACAAATGGCGGGCATGGTCAGCATGGGCACCTTGGGCGGCGCTTCGACCTATGCCATTGGGAAAGTCTTTACACAGCACTTCGAATCCGGTGGTACCTTTCTGACTTTTAAGCCTGAAAAGGTGCGTGAATATTTTGCTTCTACCTTGGCAGAAGGCAAAACCGTGGTCAGCGGAACGAAAGCAGCGTAACCGACTACGGCTCTCGATGCCTAGAGGTTGGTTCTTGTACACCCCAAGAAACCGCGTTAAGAGGCCCCGTTCTGAGTCTTTCGTTTTTTGAGTCATTTGTTTTGAGTCATTCGTTCTGAGTCCACGGAGTCTTTACGGGGTCTTTTTTGTATTCGCAACGATTCCAATCGGTCGGAGGGTTTTTGATGAATACCCAAACGGATGTCCCCTACGAACAGGAAACCTATGCGGAACAAGCGTCACGCCGTGCCAAAGCAGAACAACTCATTCGTCATAATGTGATCATCGCGGTTGGCTGCGGACTGATTCCGATGCCACTCGTGGACGCGGCAGGGGTCGCGGCCATCGAAATCATGATGATTGATGATCTAGCAAGGATATACGGCTTTCCCTTCCCCAATCGCCTTGCGCTCATCAAGATGTTTTTGTCTGTGGTGGGCAGTGTTGGCTCTATTTACGTGGCCAGCCACTCCAGAGCAGCGGTCACAGCCATCCCACTGATTGGGTATCTTGCCTCGGCTACGATTTATTCGATGACGAATGGCGTTGCCGTCTTCGCGGTGGGAAAAGTGTTTCAGCAGCACTTCGAATCAGGGGGTACGCTGTTGAGCCTCGACAAAGCATCCGTTAAAAAGCTTTACCGTGACGAATACCAGCAGGGTAAAACCATTGTTCCACAATGGATTGCGGAACGCGCAAGCACATAGCTCGGTCGTCCCGCAAATATCTCCTTGTAGATACGTGCACCCCCCACGTGGGACTGCTCGAAAGGATTGAACAAACTAGGTTCCGCATGGTCTAATGCGGCGTTGCTGGGTGTGCCCCCCCAACCATCGCTCTTCTGGGATACGCGTGGATCATGCGTCGTATACTTCCCCCCGCTGTTTACCGATTCCCTTTGCCAACGCACAGGCGGCCCCTTGAACCTTCAAGCCAATTTGACCCAGCGCCCTGTGTGCACCCCACCAGGGCGTCTTGACGTATGCAGGTAGGCCAGTTGGCCTGTCTGGACGGTATAGAGTGCCTCACCATTAACGAGGAAGGGGACGCTGTAGAGCTTCTGTCCCTCGGCGCATAGGTGCCTTGTGTAGTACCGATGGAGACGGGAAACCGCCTTCCTTCCTCATCGCCCTCATTCTTCCATTGGGGGCGTGGATTGCAAGAAAGCAAGCCAAAAACGGAGACATTGATGATGATAAAACTGTTACGACACCATTGCAGCGCACGGTTGCTGTGGTCTCTGCTGGCCTCTGCAATGCCGCTGGCCACGCTTGCAGATTCGCAGCCCAACAGCCCTGAGAGTTGTTGGACAAGCGGATCGATGCAAGTGAGCGCCGCAGCCTCTTATGCAGATTGTTTGGCAAATGTGGCTCCTGGTTGCGCAGGCAATCAAGTAAACGACCAATGCTTCCTTCAGAAAGGAACAAACAGCACCAATGGGAACATTACTTCTATAAACACGAGTGCTGGTTTGTTTATCAACATTACCAATCCACAGGATTCAGCCAAGACCATCTATATTGATGATACGCACAACGAATTTCACGTGAGGACAGGCCGGTTCCTACCCTTCTCGGTACTGTTGGGCGTTGATGATAATTATCAGGTGAAGGATTTTAGCTCGGTTGTGAAGAGCACGATTAATCCAACTTTCGACACAAACAATCCTACCCTTGCGTTTACCTACACGCCAGCCAATGGTAATATCCCTGCATCGGGTACCTTGGCCCAGTTGAAAGCTGGTGACGTGTTGGTGATTTCAAATCCCCTGAATACGGCCAACAATCAACAGATACCACAATGTAATGCAAAAGATCCGTACCCCGCAGCGCCTGCGACCCCGCAGGGGTACGCAAAATCATCCACCAATCATGAGTGGGTCGCACCCATTTACAACGCGTTCACCAGTGCAGAGATGGATGCCGTGGTTGCTTGGGTAAAAGCCGGTGGTGCACTTCTCTTGATCGCCGATCACTTCCCCTTCCCGGGCGCTGCTGCTGATCTGGCGCAGAAATTCGGTTTCTCCATCGCAGATGGGTATGGATTTGATCCTGATTACAACGACCTTACCCTCTACGATGTAACGCACGACATCTTGCCCAATCCGGTACCTGGCATTAATACCTACAACGCTGCCGAGAAGATCATGGGCCAGCAAATGACGACTGCTACTCCGGCACCTGCTGGTGGCTATATGCCTGATCCCAACAACCCCGTCGTCATCAACGGGCAGACCTATTGTGGGGTGAAGCCGCGAACCGTGAAAGACGACCTGAAACAGTACATCAGCATGTTGTTGGTACAACTCGGTGGTGAGGTCAATAGCATGGTATTTTGGGCAGGCCAACCGGCGACCCCCGGTTTGGCTCCCGTTGCAAGCGCACAACCAGACAATGGTATCGTCAATACGACCAGTGGTCATGGTTTCGCTGATGGTGACGGTTGGCTGGTGGATCACCCTGTCGTGCGTGGAATGGCGAACACCAATACCGCAATTCCCTTCCTGACGACCTTTACCGGCACTAGCTTTACGTACACGCCCTCCACTGCGGATCAAAGTTTGATCAACCAGGTCACCGAGTCCGATGTGCTGAGACTCGGTTATGGTACCTTCAATGTGCTCACCCTCGCGGACGATGCCTATGTCGGCGCGACAAGTGATGACTCCACGACGAATATGATTACCTCCATTTTGTCGACCCAAAAGATTCCAGCCTACACCGCCCAATGGATCAAGACAGAGCCTCTCCTGGTCACGACGAATGCGCAGGGGGGGGCAGTTACACCGTATACCCAATATACCCTTCAAGGTGCGACGGCCAAGGTGGGTGCTGGGCGTTTGGCGCTGTGGGGAGAGGCGGGCATGTGGAGTGCCCAAATGACAGCCGATGGCAAGACACAGATGGGATTTAACAACTCCATGGCAGCCAGCAATCAACAGTTCATCGTGAATATGATGCACTGGTTGGATGGTTCGCTGAATGGTGATCCTGGTGCAACGCCCACAGCCGGAACACAATCAGCGAATACCCCGAGCAATACCGGCTTCACGGGTGCAGTGCTGACCAACGTGACGAATGATATGAAAACGGAAGCACTCAGCAAGACCTACCAGAAGGACTTACTGAATAACACCATCAACGGGGTGCAATCGTATGGTGCAGCGTATCAGCAAGCCAACAGCGGCAAACCTGGCAGCATTGGAAGTCCAGGCAGTTTTGGCGGCGGTGGTTGCAGCATAAGCCGCAGCGGGGGAGATTTTGACCCAACCCTGCCGATGCTGGTGCTGGCTGCCATGGGCTATCCGCTGCTTCGCCGTCGTGGACGGAGAACCTAAACGAGAAGCCTGTCTCGCTTCCTCCGTGCGGTGTACGACGATCCCTGCGATCGCTGGTCGCGTACAACGTACGGATTTACCATTCTCACACATGAAGAAGCTTCTATGAACCTGATCCAATTCCCAAGGAAGTCCAGCGCCTTGACGCTTGCACTGTCTGCATTGCTCGTCGGCGATCTCCACGCCTTGACCCTCCAAGAGGCCACTGGTTTGGCCCTCAAGAACTCGCCGCAAATCATGACCGAAGGCATCAATGTCAAATTAAAGGGAGCCGATAAGGACATTGCCTATCAGTTTTTCGATCCCAAGCTCACTTCTTCACTGATGGCCAACAAGCTCGGTGGTTTTGACTATCCTCCGGAGATTGAACGGGTTGCTTTGGCATCGACGACAGGTGCAAGCCCCGTCGTAGCCTTTTTGCCAGACAACTATCGCCAAGATGATTTGTCGATCTCACTGACTAAGATGTTCTTGAGTGGGATTTACACGGAATTGACGCTGACGGAGACACAAAAAAGCTCCGAGCATGACAAACTCAGTGCCTCCCCCCTGCTCAATGCGCTTAACAATGGGGGGATGCATGTCACTATGAGCAATTACTTCCCCTATACCTATGGGGTGCTCAAGTTTATTACCAGAATACCTCTCTGGGGGCGCGGAGACCTTGCCCAGGGCATCGGTGACTACAAGTCAAAAGAACTTTTGCACGCGGCTGCCATCGACAACCTGAATTATGCCATCTCTAGCATCCTGGCCAGTGCCGTGTATGCCTATTGGGATAATCGCGCAGCGGCTGCTAATTATGAATTGCGCAAAAAATCGTTTGAGCGCATCACTGCTTGGATGGGCCGGATCAATTACGTCATTGATCACCAGTCCAATCCGTCTGGGGTGCGTGCCCAAAATGCCGCGTATCTCAGTCGTTTCGATGCTTTCCTGCAAGAGAAGCAAAAAGATCTGAAAACTGCGGAGACCATGTTGCAAACGAGTCGTTCCAATCTGGCCAATGCGATCGGTATCCCGCTGCAAAAAGCCACAGAGATTGGTGACGCCACTGATCCGATTCCCACGGTTGCCAACGCAGAGGCCATCAATGTCAAAGCATGGAGCGATGATGCTTTGAGCAGACGCTTCGATATCAAGGCGCTGCATACCCAGGTGCAAGCAGCAGACGAACTGCTCCAGGGCATGGAAGACTATGCAAAACCGGAATTGAACCTGATCATGGCACTACACCAGCAGATGGCCACTTTCGGTAAAAACGGTGAACCTGGTTTCGCCGATGCGGTCGAGAACTTCAGTGGCAACCTCGGGTACACCGTTGGGCTGCAGTTCAATATGAAACTGGGTGGCAATACGGCCGCTAAGGGACGTATCACCCAGGCAACCTTGAACAAGATGAAGGCACAGATCGATCTCAACAATGGTCTCCGTAAACTGGGTGTCGATCTGAAAGGACTCGCCGATCGGATAGCCTCTACAGCGGCCACAGTAAAGTCGGCTGGTGAATCTGCAACAACCTACGCAAAATCCGTCGAAGCAGCGGTCTCCGACAAGCGGCAGACCTTGGACAATGCCTACCGCCAATTTGACACGGAGCGTTACTGGACGAACGCAGAAGCGGATCACATCATCGCCCAAGCGTCTTTGGCCAAGCTTGTGATTGAGGCGCGTCATCAGTCCGGTACATTGGTCAATCCTGCTGTCGGTGAGAACCAGATCACCTTGCAGAACATGACGACACTGCCCGGCAGCGCAGAAGAAGCAGCCGCCAAGCAACACCCACCAAAGAAGTAACAAACACCAGACCCCTTCCCTGCCAGGGAAGGGGTTTTGTGCGTCTTATCTTTCCATCAAGGGCATTGCTTTTTTGTAACAGAATACAGAACCTGCTTCCGTTACATGTCCAGCATTCCACGAGGTCAACCAAAGCCTCTCATAAACCAGAATACAGGACAGAGAATACGGTTGTACCGTGAGTTCCACGGGATATCAAGTCTGTGGAGAGGTCGTGAGACCTGGGGGAGTCTGTCGGCTGCGGCGCACACCGCGTAAGACTCCCCGCAAGGGGGATCTTACTGGCGATAACCAAGCCACTTCCCTGGGCTGCCTCTGTGAAGCAGAAATCAGGCACAAACCGCATGATCAGGTTTGGATAAGTCCTGAAGAACGGAAACCCGCTAATTCACATGCCGATGACCTTGCAATGCGGTTGTGGTCTCGTCGGGGGGCGTTTCTATCGCAACGGCGTTGCCAGCAAGCGTACCGTAACGAACACGGTTGCGCCCCGCCTCTTTGGCCCAATAAAGGGCTGTATCGGCACGACAGAACAGGCGGTGTGCATCGTCCTCAGACTGCAAATCCGCTACCCCAATACTCACGGTGACTTGGATATTTTTGCCCTCGTACCGAACTTGGGTAGATTCGACCGTCATACGGATGCGATCGGCAAGATGGTAGGCACCCGTGGCATCAGTGTTGTTGAGCAACACGGCCACTTCTTCGCCCCCAAAACGCGCCACCAAATCGGTTCCGCGTGTGCAGGAAGTGACACAATGCACCATGGCCCGTAATACGCAATCACCGGCAGCATGGCCATACGTATCATTGACCCGTTTGAAACGATCCGCATCGACGATCAACAGAGACAAAGGAATCTGATTGCGTCGCGCCAATTTAATCTCTCGTTCCAGACCCAAATCCAGCGCTGCCCGATTACCAATTCCCGTCAGAGGATCGCGCAGAGCCGCTGCAATCGCATCTTGGTAGAGGATGGCGTTACGCAAGGGATAAACCAGTCCTCTCAGCAACTCCTCTAGGGTTTCCACTTCCTCTTTGCCAAAGCGCCGATCCCGATACACCAGCAGCGTCCCTATCGTTTGGCGATACAACGTGATGCAATAGCCAACGCTGTGAGAAGCACGCTGCCCCAATACGACATGATCCCCTTTGTTGGGCGGGCAAAAGCTAAGACCTTCGTGGGGAACAAGGCTTGCGAGTTCGGCGGAAAACAAACGCAGAACCTGCGCCAACTCTAGGCTGGTTTGGAGCACCCCCGAAATCCGCAGGGCAGGAAGACTCGTTGCCTGAGAGTCTTCCTCGGTGGGTGGAAACACAGGCGCTGCAGGAGGTGGTTCCTGGTTGACGATGGATGGGAAAAACACAACAGCGGGAGGCATTTCCTGTGTCATCCTCCCTACGAAATCAAGCGACGTGTTCATGAGATAACCCCTTTTGCGCCGGAACACCGGTGTGCTATGACAGATGCGAAAACCGTGCCACCTGAAAAGGGCGTATCTAACAAACTGTTCTTAAACTCTTTTTTAGAATCAACCCCCTCCGATCCTATTGTATAAACCGAAGAGGGGGCAATCGGAAACCGTCGACGATTTGACGGGCGCAAGATGCCAAGTTACCGTCACTTGCCTATGGAGCGCAGCATGTCCATCAGACCGCCTCTCTTGCTCATCTGCTTCATCATCTTCTGGGTCTGTTGGAACTGTTTGAGCAGTCGATTGACATCCTGCACTTGGGTGCCCGAACCTGCGGCAATGCGTCGCTTACGCGACCCCTTGATAACGTCTGGACAGCGTCGTTCGTGTGCCGTCATCGAGTTGATCATAGCCTCCAGGCGCACAAACTCCTTCTCATCCACTTTGCCCTTCATTTTCTGGGAAAGACTGTCCATTCCAGGGATTTTGTCCAAAATCCATGCCATGCCACCCATTTTCTTCATCTGCCGCACTTGGTCTCGTAGATCGTCCAGATCGAAACCTTTGCCTTTTTTCAGTTTCTCGACCATGCGGATTGCTTTGTCATGGTCGACCGTGCGACTCGCTTCTTCGATCAATGAGAGCACATCCCCCATACCCAAAATGCGCGAAGCCACGCGATCAGGATGAAAAGGCTCTAATGCGTCGGTTTTTTCTCCAATACCCAGAAACTTGATCGGCTTTCCCGTAATGTGGCGGATAGAAAGCGCCGCACCCCCTCGGGCATCGCCATCCGTTTTGGTGACAATCACCCCCGTCAGGGGCAAAGCTTCATGGAAAGCCTTGGCAGAATTCGCAGCATCTTGGCCTGTCATGCTGTCTACGACAAACAAGGTCTCAATCGGATGGATGCTTGCGTGGATGTCCTTGATTTCCTGCATCATCTCTGCGTCAATGTGCAGACGCCCCGCAGTGTCGATGATGACCACATCCATGGCATGCTTCCGTGCATGGTCGAGTGCGTTACGCGCAATCTCCACAGGACGATCGCTCGGTGTGCTCGGAAAAAATCCACACCCCACTTCCGTCGCCAGCGTACGCAGTTGATCAATGGCCGCAGGACGGTAAATATCACAGCTCGCAACCAGCACAGATTTCTTTTTCCGCTCCCGCAAAAAACGGGCAAGTTTGGCCACGGTGCTCGTTTTCCCCGACCCTTGCAGACCCGCCATCAGGATCACCGCCGGAGGACGTACCGTCAGGTCAAGATCCTCGTTGGCAGCCCCCATGAGGGCAACGAGTTCACCATGCACTACGCCAATCAAGGCCTGGCCAGGGGTTAGGCTGTGCATCACCTCTTGGCCGATGGCCCGTGCCTTAATCTGCTCGATAAACGCACGCACCACAGGCAAGGCAACATCGGCTTCCAGCAACGCCATCCTGACTTCACGCAGGGTGTCCTTGATATTGTCCTCCGTGAGCCGACCCTGACCACGCAGGGTGCGGAGCGTACGTCCCAATCGTTCGGTCAGGTTCTCAAACATCGCGCAGACTCCCAGCTACCCATGCTCAACACATGGGTAGGTACGTACGACAAGGAAACCATCAGCGAAGCTGCTCGCTCAACAGGGTCAGGATACGCTGTCCGGTAGGAGAGGTATCCGGCGTACCCGCCTTGGTTTTCACGATGATCAAGGTACGATCTCCCCGATCTTGCAGCACAATCGAATACTGTTCAGCACTCGGAGGCGCATCACTGCGCCAGAAAGCAAGCTTGGACAAGAAACTCTGCTTCTTCGGTTCTTCTCTCATGGGATCGTTGTAACGCACGTAGTAGATCCCGCCAGAACGATCACGATCTTCCACTGTGAACCCCACGCGATCCAGCGCAAGACCCGTATGGCGCCAAGCGTGCTGGAAATCCTCGTCTACGGTCAACACAGTCGCACCGCCCTCCGAGGTGATCCGCGCCCGATCCGCATGACCTTCACGCGCTGCTAACATAGTCTTGGCATTTTTCTCCTGCACACCCATAAACACCATGAGCCGCTGAAGCATCGCTGCTTCTAGCTCTGGATCGTTGGGTCGCAATTGCCACGTCGTACTGTCACCTTTGGTCACTTCTTCAGCGCCCGAATGAGAGATGTAAATCTCGGTAGTCCCCCCTGATTCTCCCCGTTCGAGGCGTACTCGGAAACGATCGCGTGTCGAAGAATCGTAGAGTCCATCCAATATCTTCCCAAAGAGCGCACGAATACCACTCTGGGGGACATTGGCACGGTTCTCCAACCAATCGGTTTCTAAGATGCCCGCTTTCGGATCATCCATCTTGAGCAAAAAACCTTGATCCAACCAGAAGTCGTGGACTTTGTTCCACACCTGGTCAGGCGAGCCTTGCACCACCAGCCAGCGTTTGTCACCCTCGCGAACAACCTTGATCTCACTTTGGGTGGGCAATACCCCTGCGGTGGTTGTGTTACCCACGGGCGTTTGTCCACCCGCAGCCGCATAGTCAGAATAGCGCGTGGGTGCCTTGGGACGCACACTGGGAACGGCCATTTCGTCGTCCCCCGCAGGGGTCGTCAGGTTTGGGGGCACGTCGAGCGTTGGCAGTGTGGTGGCCTTTTCGTACTCCACACGTTTGTCGGGAAACATTTCTTTGAGGGTGCTGCATCCTGAAAGACAGAGCGCGATCCACGCAAGCAAAGCCAACACAAAAGATCGGGGAAGAGTCACTTGGCGAAACATGGGCAATTTCCAGTCTCTGTTAGAGTATGCCAACCATGCGCAAGGCAGAGCGTACGGTGTCGTGGTGGTGCTCGGAGAGCGGCGTTAACGGTAGACGAATGCCCTGCGGAATAAGTCCCATCTCGTGAAGCGCCCATTTGACCGGTATCGGATTGGTTTCAATGAACAAATGTTGATGCAATGCCATCAGTGTCGTGTCAATGGCAAGCGATCCCTCGCGATCCCCCGCTAGAGCGAGAGCACACAGGTTGCGCATCAATTCGGGCGCAACGTTGGCCGTCACAGAGATAGTACCCTGCGCACCCAACAACATTGCTTCTCGTGCAAGGGCATCATCACCACTGTAGACGGCAAAATGCTCCCCACAACGTTCTAGGATGTCGACCACCCTGTCTGGTTTTCCTGTCGCTTCTTTGATGCCGACAATGGTGGGAATGTGCGAGAGGCGTTCCACCGTTTCGGGCAACAAATCCACTGCGGTACGGCTCGGAACATTATAGAGGATCAAGGGAATCGCAACCGCCTCCGCACAGGCGCGAAAGTGTTGGTACAGTCCCTCTTGGGTCGGCTTGTTGTAGTAGGGCGTGACCAGCAGACAAGCATCCGCGCCAGCATCGTGCGCGTACTGGGTCAATTCAATGGCTTCGCGGGTAGCATTGGAACCGGTTCCGGCAATCACCGGCACCCGGTTTCTCACTTGCTCCACCACCACACGAATGACCTTGGCATGTTCTTCCATGGTCAGCGTGGAGGCTTCTCCGGTGGTTCCTGCCACGACAATGGCATCGGTGCCCCGCGAGCTATGAAAATCAACCAGTTGACGCAGGGCGTCGTAGTCAACGGAACCGCACACCGCCATAGGCGTGACAATGGCCACCATGCTGCCACGAAACATATCGTCGTTACTCCGTCGTTTGTACGTGTAAGTGACCTTGCATGGTACTGGGGAGAAGCACCAATGACAAGGCCGTAGGTGGTTGCCATAGGGGCTTGTCCTCCGAAGGGTTTGATGCAACGATGAACGGTCTCATCGCCGTTCTGGGCCACCACTGCTGAGGGGAAAAATGTCTGCACAGTGCGAAGTAGTTGCAAAGACCGTAACGGGCCTACCAATGAGCCGCTTTGAGCGTTACCTGACGCTGTGGGTATGCTTTTGCATTATGGCGGGAATTGGACTCGGACAATTCATGCCCGCCCCGTTTTACACACTGAGTACCATGGAGATTGCACGGGTCAATGTTCCGGTCGGGCTGCTCATTTGGGTCATGATTATCCCAATGTTGATCAAAGTGGACTTCGGTGCATTGTATGATCTAAAACAGCATGTGCGAGGCATCGGTGTAACTCTGTTCGTGAATTGGCTCGTCAAACCTTTCTCAATGGCCTTCCTCGGATGGCTGTTCGTGCGACACCTGTTCACTCCCCTGTTGCCGCCTGACCAGATCGACAGTTACCTCGCGGGCCTCATCCTACTCGCCGCTGCGCCCTGCACTGCGATGGTTTTCGTGTGGAGTCGCTTGAGCCATGGTGATCCACTCTTCACGCTGTCGCAGGTTGCCTTGAATGATACGATCATGGTGTTTGCCTTCGCGCCCCTGGTGGGTCTGCTGCTCGGGATTTCCGCCATCACGGTGCCGTGGGAGACCTTGCTTACGTCTGTTGTCCTGTACATCGTCCTCCCACTCGCCCTTGCCCAGGTGTGGCGTAAATGGCTACTCGGTCACGGACAGGCCCATTTCGACGCAACGATGGATGCACTCGAGCCGTGGTCGATCGGAGCACTGTTGGCAACCTTGGTGCTTCTCTTTGCCTTTCAGGGCAAGGCGATTCTTCAGCAGCCGCTTGTGATTGCTCTCCTTGCGGTGCCGATTCTGATCCAGGTCTTATGCAATGCTGCACTTGCCTATTGGCTAAACAGAGTCGTTGGTGAAAAGCACAGCATCGCCTGTCCTTCGGCGTTGATTGGAGCAAGCAACTTCTTCGAGTTGGCCGTGGCGACCGCCATCAGCTTATTCGGCTTTGAATCAGGGGCAGCACTAGCAACGGTTGTCGGCGTGCTGATCGAAGTACCTGTCATGCTGTTCGTTGTCAAAGCGGTCAACGCATCGAAGATCTGGTATGAGCGAGGATCAACCCTGTCCCCTTGAACGCACAAAGGTAGCCTAGCGGTCTGGTGACTCGTCTGCCGAGAGTCTGCCTTTATTTTATCTTTGGGCGGTACATGCGAAGATTCGCGAACGTAAAGAAATCCTCTGCAGACAAAGGATGGGCAATATGATAGCCTTGTGCTTCATCGCACTGAAGGGCATGCAATAATTTCTGTACTGGTTCATCCTCGACCCCTTCTGCAATCGTTTTCAACCCAAGACTGTGTGCCATCTGAATAATCGAACGAACAATGGCTTCGTCACTCTGGTTGTTCTCCAATCCACGGACAAACGATTGGTCAATCTTCAGTTTGTCCACCGCGAATCGCTTGAGATACGCAAGGCTTGAATAGCCTGTTCCAAAGTCATCGATGGACAATTTTATCCCAAACGATTTTAGGTGCTGCATCGTCAACAGAACGCTTTCGGTGTCTCCAATCAGCACAGACTCTGTCAGTTCTAGTTCAAGCAACCAGGGCGCAAGACCCGAGGTCGTTAGTGCAGCGATGACCGATTTTTCGAGACCACTCTGCCTGAACTGCACAGCAGACAGGTTGGCCGCAATGACCATATCCGGTAAACCAGCTCTCCTCCAGGCCATGGCTTGCCGACAGGCTTCATGCAGTACCCATTCTCCAATGGGTACAATGAGACCACTTTCTTCCGCAATCGAAATGAAACGCCCAGGAGGGATAGCACCCAGCGTCGGATGGTTCCAACGAAGCAGCGCCTCAGCACCCACCACGAGACCACTGTGCATGTCGATTTGTGGTTGGTAGTGCAGCAGAAACTCGCCTCGTTCCAACGCTACACGCAAGGCATTGCGTAAGGTGAGGCGATCCTCTGCATGGACGTTCATCTGACGATCAAAAAAACGGATCCCATTGCGGCCCGATTCCTTGGCATGGTACATTGCCGTGTCTGCCTTTCGGAGCAAAGTATCGAAATCGTCGCCATCGTCAGGAAAGACAGCCACCCCAAGCGATGCCGAGGACGATAATTCACGATCACCGATCAAAAAAGGCGCAGACAGAATCTTTAAGATTTTTACAGAAACCGTGGTAATGTCCTCCAGGTTGTTCGTGATCGGCAAAATGATCAAGAACTCATCTCCTCCTTGGCGACTGACAGTATCCGTGGTACGCACACACTCGTGTAGGCGTATGGCCACTTGTTGTAGCAAAAGATCGCCCACATTATGACCCAGTGTGTCGTTGATGACCTTAAAGTGATCAATATCCAGAAACAGAAAGGCTACTTTGGTTCGCTTCAGGAGGGAGTATTTTTTGACTTGTTCAAATTGTTCTCGGGTGTTCAGAAGATTCGGCAGCTGGGTGAGGGGATCATGGTGCGCCAGGAAAATGGCTTTCTCTTCTGCCTGCTTGCGTTCTGTGATGTTGTCGAAGAGTGCTATAAAATGATCTCTCCCTGTGCCATACACAGAGATTGATAACCATAGACCTATCGATTGAATATGGGTCTCGAACGTCTCCACGACACCCATGCGTGCAGCATTGCCATACTTCTCGAAAATCTCCGGGTTCGATTCCAGAAGGCCAGGAATGACTTCACTCACCCGCTGCCCGATGACTTCTGTGAGTCCCGTCAAACGGTAAAAAGCAGGGTTCACCGTGAGGTAGGTAAAATCAACAGGCACCTCTTTCTCGTAGTGCATTACGCAGTGTGCGATCCCATCTCGCATATTTTCAAACAGCGATCGATAGCTTTGTTCGCTTTCCGTGGCGGCCACTAAGGCGTGTCTTGCGTCCAGTGAAAAAACGAGGGCACGCGCCATTTCTTCAAACAACACAATTTCATCAGACCCGAACGCATTGATTTGTGTGGAGTAGATGGTAATCGCCCCAAGGATCTTCCCATCGTGCCTTAAGGGGATGGCAATGGACGAAGCGATACCGTGTTCACGCGCTCTTTCTGCCCAAGGAGCAAATGCCGGATTGGTCATTGCATCGTGATTGACTTGTGTGGTGCCGAGTCGGATAGCACAACCGGTTGGGCCACAGCCTGAGGGTACATCGTCCCAAGAGATTTCTAGGTCTCTGAGATAGCTTGTGCAACCGGATGCGGCAGCGACAGCAACGGTTCTTGCTGCATCGCTTTGTGGGAGACCAATCCAGGCCAGGACAAAGACATCGTCGAGGATGCTTTCACAGATCGAACGCATGATTTCGATCTCGGATTCTGCCGCAAAAGCCGCACTGTTGGCTCGCCGGATGGCAGACAGCGCCCAATTTGACCGCACTAAGGCATTCTCGGTATCTTGGTACACGCGGTTGTCTTGGAAATGACCAATCGCACGCACACAATCATCTTGATCCATAAACGTGCTTACAGAGAAACGGACAGGCAACTGTGTACCGTCTGGCCGCAGGATGTCCAGGTTGACCGTCGTGCCTGGTGTTCCAAACGCACGTTCTGCCAAAGAACCTTGTGCCACAGGGTGCAGATCGGCATACCGCATGGTTCGTAGGTTCGCAAGAGAACGTCCCAACAGCCGCTCTGCGGAAGGATTGGCATCCAAGAGGCAACCTGTCGTAGCATCTACCAACAGAAGACCATCATTGCAAGCGTGCCAGATCGCTTCGTGTTTGTTCATGCGAATTTCCAACGTCGCGCCATCCTCTCAAAAACCAAATAGATGACCGGTGTGGTAAACAAAGTGAGGAGTTGGCTCAGCAACAAGCCACCCACCAACGTAATGCCGAGGGGTCGACGCAACTCAGAACCCATGCCCGTATCCAACATCAGCGGCAGTGCTGCAAACAAGGCTGCCAAAGTCGTCATCAGAATAGGGCGGAACCGCAACAAACAAGCCTGGTAAATCGCATCACGTGGCGAGTGTGCCGTTTGTTCTGCTTGTAGCGCGAAATCGATGATAAGGATACCATTTTTCTTGACAATGCCGATCAGCAAAAGAATGCCAATGATCGCGAGTACATTGATGTCAGTGCCGGAAAAATGCAGTGCGAGCAACGCCCCAACCCCCGCAGAAGGCAGGGTAGACAGGATCGTGACAGGATGCAGATAACTCTCGTAGAGCACCCCAAGCACAATGTACATGGTAATAATCGATGCCAAAATCAGCAACAGCATGTTGCTTAAGGATGCCTGGAAAGCAGCGGCAGCACCCTGGAAACGTACACGAATACTCGCAGGAATCCCCGACGCACTCACCCCAGACTCAATGGCGAGCACCGCGTCTCCAAGGGAGGCACCCTGCACAGGGTCGAACGAAAAGGTCACAGACGGAAACTGTCCTAGGTGATACACTGCAAGCGGCGCGTTTCTTTCTTGGATGTGTGTCATGTTGGACAACGGCACTTGGATTCCACTGGCTCCGGTCACGTATAGGTGCGCTAGGGCAGAAAGACCCTGTCGCTGCCAAGCGGGATCCGCCTCCAGCACAACACGGTATTGGTTCGACTGGGTAAACACGGTAGAAACCAGGCGCTGACCGAAAGCATCATAGAGCACGTTGTCGATGGCGGCAACGCTGACCCCAAATCGGCTGGCGGTATCGCGGTCAATTGCAAGAAACGATTGTAGACCGTTGTTTTGGAGATCACTCGTCACATGGGTGAGCGCGGATGTACTCTGCAATTGCTTGAGGAGTCGGGGTGTCCAGGTCTCAAGGGCGGTCGCATCGGGGGATTCTAGAGTAAAGTGGTACTGGGTACGACTCACCCGATCGTCAATCGTGATGTCCTGCACAGGTTGTAGGGACAGGCTAATGCCCGCAACCGTCGCGACCTTTTCCTGCAACCTTTGGATCACGTGCGCTGCACTTTCGTGACGTTCGCTGATCGGCTTAAGCGTAACGAGCATGTGCCCTGTGTTGAGGGTCATATTGACGCCGTCGACCCCCACAAACGAGGAAACATTTTCAACAGCGGGATCGTGGGCCACCAACTCGTCCAACGTGCGCTGATACTCCGCCATCCCTGCGAACGAAACGGACGGCGACGCCTCTGAGATTCCCTGCAAGATACCCGTGTCCTGGATCGGCAAAAAACCCTTCGGCACCATCCAATACAGCGCCACACTCAAAACAAGGGTCAGAACCGCAACCACCAGGGTCGCCGGTTGGTGGTCAAGCACCCAGTTCAGCGCACGCCCATAGTGGGCGAGGAGGGCATCAAAGGCACGCCTTCCTGCACTGCCCAGCCGTCCTTCCCGCTCGTGCGTATAGGGGCGCAACAAACGGGCACACATCATTGGGGTCAGTGTCAGAGACACAACCGCTGAGATCAGAATCGATACGGCGAGCGTGATCGCAAACTCCCGAAATAACCGACCCACCACATCCCCCATAAACAACAAAGGAATCAGCACCGCAATCAGCGAAAACGTCAGAGAAATGATCGTAAAACCGATTTGCCCCGCGCCGTCGAGGGCCGCTTGTCGTGGAGAAGCCCCTTGTTCGATGTGGCGGGCAATGTTCTCCACCATCACAATGGCATCATCGACCACAAAACCAGTCGCAATGGTGAGCGCCATCAAGGTAAGGTTGTTGATGCTGAACCCCGCCAGGTACAAGAAAGAAAAAGTACCCACCAGAGACACAGGTACCGCCACCGCCGGAATCAGTGTGGCGGATACCTTGCGCAGGAAGAGAAAAATCACCGCAATCACCAAGGCAACCGCAATGAGCAGCGTGTGTTGCACATCAGACACCGAGGCGTGAATCGTAATGGTACGATCGCTCAGCAGACGCAGATCAATGTCCCCCGGCAAGGCAGCACGCAGTTGGGGGAGCAGTCGCTGGATGCGATTCACCACCTCGATGACGTTGGCACCGGGTTGACGCTGGACATGGAGCAGCAGGGCAGGTACCGTATTCGCCCAGGCTTTGATATGGACATTCTCAGCGTCTTCTACGACCGAAGCGATGTCACCCACCCGTAGCGGTGCACCGTTGCGGTAGGCAACGATCAAACGCCGGTAGTCGTCGGCCGAATGTAGCTGATCATTGGCGTCGATCGTGGAGGCTTGTGCGACACCGTCGAATCCACCCTTGGGTTGGTTGACGTTCCCGTTCATAATCGCAATGCGCAGGTCTTCCAAGCCGAGTCCTGTCGTAGCCAGGGCAGCGGGGTTGACCTGGATGCGCATCGCAGGACGTTGTCCCCCACTCAGGCTGACCAACCCAACCCCCGGCAATTGCGCAATGCGCTGGGCCACGCGGGTGTCCACCATGTCTTGTACTTTGGTGAGGGGTATGCTCGCAGAAGTCACGGCAAGCGTCAGGATGGGGGCATCCGCCGGATTGACCTTGTTGTAGATGGGCGGCGCAGGCAAATCCGTGGGCAAAAAGGAGGTCGCAGCGTTGATAGCCGCCTGCACCTCCTGTTCAGCAATATCCATGGCTAGAGTGAGACTAAATTGCAGGGTAATCACCGACGCACCCCCGGAACTGATCGAATACATCTGATCCAGTCCGGGCATCTGTCCACATTGACGCTCCAAAGGGGCCGTGATAGAGGACGTCATCACCTCTGGACTCGCCCCCGGGTACAGAGTAACTATCTGAATAGTCGGATACTCCACTTGGGGTAACGCAGAGATCGGCAATAACCGATAGGCTATCGCTCCCAAAAGAACGAAGGCCAGGGTCAGCAAAGCGGTCGCAACCGGACGTACAATGAAAATGCGTGATGGATTCATGCAATACCGTGTGTTTTTTCCATTCAAGAGATGAACTGCCGAATGTACGACGTTCCGCGTTTGACCACTGCCCTAGACGGCCCCCTTCTGGAACTCGAACGTCGTCTGTTGGGGCAACAAGCCACGATCGAGGCTTGGTTTCGAGCACAGTGGCAGACAACCCGCCCCCCCTTCTATACGTCAGTCGATTTACGCAACGCAGGTTTCAAATTGGCACCCGTAGATACCAATTTGTTCCCGGCTGGGTTTAACAATCTTAACCCAGCTTTTTTGCCGCTGTGTATTCAGGCGATACAGTACGCCATCGAACAAATACATCCCTCGATCCGCACCATTCTGCTGATTCCTGAAAACCATACACGGAATCAGTTTTATTTCCAGAGCCTTGCCAGGCTACGCGAAATGTTGACGAAAGCGGGTTTTGAGGTGCATCTCGGCGCTTTACCAGACGGGAACCCGCGTACCATTGACCTCCCAGGAGGAAGCAGTCTCTCGATCAAACCCTTGCGTCGCGAAGGAAACCGCCTCTGGATAGGCGAGGTTTCCCCTTGCCTGATTCTCCTCAACAATGATATGGCTGAAGGGCGTCCTGCTTTCTTGGAAAATCTGGCGCAGTGGATCGTACCACCCCTGGGACTGGGTTGGTCGAACCGACTCAAATCGGATCATTTTGCCGAATACCGTCAAGTTGTGCGCGAGTTTGCGAGTCTCCTCCAGATCGACCCCTGGGTCATCGATCCCCTGTTTATGGATTGCGGCGCCGTCAATTTCATGACTCGACAGGGAGAAGACTGCATGACCGATCATGCTTCGGTTCTGTTGGCCGATATACAACGCAAGTATGATGAATATGGGCTTGACCAAACCCCCTTTCTCATTGTGAAAGCAGATCAAGGCACCTACGGTATGGGTATCATGACCGTACGTTCGGTCGCCGACCTTCAGGCCCTGAACCGCAAGCAACGCACTCGCATGGCAACGGGAAAAGGCGGGTTAGACGTCTCTCGGGTAATCCTTCAAGAAGGGGTGTATACTTTCGAGAGCTGGAACGGGGCCGTGGCGGAACCGGTGGTCTACCTGATCGATCGTTTTGTGGTGGGGGGGTTTTATCGTGTGCACACCGAGCGGGGAAGAGACGAAAACCTCAATGCTCCCGGGATGCACTTCGAGTCGCTATCCTTCGAGGAATCGTGCATTACCCCCGATCAGGACAGCCACCCTGATTGTTGTCCCAACCGTTTCTATGCCTATGGGGTGATTGCCCGTTTGGCGTTGGTTGCCGCAGCACGCGAGCTTGTACAGCACACAACAACCCGATCTCTTACGGACACGCACCCAGGGCCTGATTAGTGGCGGGATATTGGCATTTGACACAGCACAACTGGTTCCTTCGGGAGATTCCTTCGGTGATAGATCCCTATCTCTCGTGTTTTTTATCCCTTGGAATCCCCCTATTGAAAATCTGTTGCTGACGTTGAAGAATGGCGTGGCTGCATGGTCATCGGATTCTCGCTCCGTCAGGAGAGACAAATAACGAATGGCATGTTATTTGCATAGATAAACACAGGAAGGGAGACGGGCCGTGTAGCGTTGTCGGGCACCCCATGCGGATAGGCGGCGGGTTCTCGTGCGTGCGGTGACGCATAGCATCCTTGCTGTTCGGTGCTGTGCGCACCTTACCATCAACCCATGGATTGCTGGCGCACAAAACGACTGTAGCGCGTTTTTTGGGTGGGCAATCAGCGTGATTAAAGGCTTTATGAACCAATTGCTGACCGTGTATGGCCTATGGCGGGAGAATAAGGGCTTTCAGGGTACGGGTGGCGTCAGTCGGGGGAACCGACGATTCCAGTTCGAACCCGCCTTCCGCGATTCAGACACGGGTATTGTCTACCAGTCGTGCCATGCAGATGGATCCCCAGCGACTTGCCATCTTTTGGAGGGTCTACCCTCCAGCTTGGCGGTAGAGCGAGATGGGATAGGCCGTATTACTGCGGTAAAATCCAGTGTGGTTGCGGGGTTTGTGCGTGAGGGGCGCTTCTACACCCGAGAGGAAGCAGCGCAGGCGGTTGCAGACCAGTCCTCAAAGGTGCGCTGGTTGTTTCGCCATTAAGCTGCTCGACCTGTGTGTCGCCCTACTCTTGGATACACAGTGTGAGAGAAACCGATGGCTAACAACAACGTGCAAAGCTGGGCTTGTGTCGTTGCCGCCCTCTGGCTTCTTGGCACTCTTTTGATTGGCGGTGCAGCGAGGGCCTCTTCGGGTACCTCGGTTGATTTACGTATTCTCATCGATACTTCGGGCAGCATGCACCACACCGATCCCCTGAATTTGCGGGTGCCTGCTTTGCGTTTGGTCGTGGGTTTGCTGCCCCAGGGGGCGCGTGCGGGGGTGTACCTCTTCGATGAGCGTGTCGTGAACGTGATGCCACCCGCAGAGATCACTGCGGCGTGGCAGGCGTCTGCACTACGCGCCGCTTCCCGTGTCAATTCGCGGGGACAGTGGACCGACATCGGCCTCGCTTTAGAGAAAGTGACAGCCGACTGGCAGGGGCCACCAGGAGATACCCAGCGCAAAATCCTCTTGATGTCCGATGGCATGGAAGACATCTCCCCCGATCAGGCCGTGAATGCGGCTGCCAAAGCAAAACTCCTCAGCCAAACGTTGCCCAAGGTACGCGCTACAGGTGCCTCTATCTACAGCATCGCCCTCTCGGATGAAGCAGACCAAGAATTGCTCCATAAACTTGCAACCGATACCAATGGCTGGTACGAACATGCGGGAGATGCAGGGTTGTTGCAACGTTTGTTTCTGCGCCTCTTTAGTCAGGCGGTGCAGCGCGATACGCTTCCCCTCAAGGACAATCGCTTTGTGGTGGATGGCACAGTCCATGATTTGACGATGGTGGTGTTTCATGGCACCGGAGACAAACCGGTGGGTATCGTCGCCCCCGATGGCACACGTTACAGCCATGAAACCCCCCCTGTACAAGGACGGTGGGCCACGGAACAGGGCTATGACATGATCACGATCGAAAATCCAACGCCTGGCTCTTGGCAGGTACAAGCCAGTACGGATCCGGACAACCGCGTGATGGTCGTGACAGACATCAGCATGGAGATGGATCCTATCCCCACCGCTGGCTTAGTCGGAGAGCACCTGGATCTCACAGCACGTTTGCGCGAAAAGGGCAAAGTGGTCACAGATCATGATTTTCTGGGGCTACTGAATTTTACAGTTACACGTACCACGGAATCGGCCGATCATGACTCACGCCAGTTGCATGACGACGGTGTGACACCTGATGTGACGGCTGGCGATGGTGTTTTCAGTACCTCTTTGGATGATTTACTGCGTCCTGGCAACCAAGAATTGCGGGTGGCGATCGAAGGGGAGACCTTCCAACGGGAGCTGCACTACTCCATACACCTGTACCCAACAGGCGTGGAGACCAGCGTGCAGGGCGGCGAGGGAGGAGGGCCACGTACCATCGTGGCACGACCCGTACCCGAAGTGGTCGATCCGGGCAGCCTGGCTGTGACTGCCACATTGACCGATTCGACTGGATCCGCGCAACCCCTTGCTTTCACCCGTGGTGCCGATGGCGTTTGGTCGGCCCCGATTTCGGCAACGGGAGGACGGTGTGTCGTGGTCTTCCAAGCCCGTGGTCGCACCCCCCAAGGACGTCCACTGTCTTTTCTGCCTCCGCAGCTGACATTCGATGCTTCTTCTGGTGCGACGGTACCCGTTGCTGCACCCGCCGCACCCGCGCCCGCCGCACCCCATCCGCCTCCGTCGCAGCCTCCCGTGGTGGCTCCCCCTGCCGCCTCGTCGGTTTCTTGGACAACCCTTGGGATAGTGTTGGTCGTGCTCAACGCCTTGGTCGTTTTGGGGGTCTGGTTTGGTTTGCGTTGGCGCAAACAACGCAATGCTGCCATGTTCCTTGATCTTGTCGAGAAAATTGAACCACCTACCTTTCCAGCCTGATGAACAGTGCTTTTGGGGCCATTCCATGGCGAATCGGAGACAGTGATGAACGCCGTTATGCAATCCCTGTGGCTGTCTGTTCTGGTAGAGGTATCACTCGCCCTGGTCGGTGTCGTGGGTGTATGGTCTTTCTTTTCATGGCGTCGTCGACAACGGGACGTAGCCGCTGCACAAACCTTGGTCGATCGTATTCGGCGCGATGATCCCGAACGTCTTTCGCAAATGATTGATTTTGTTTCTCGTGTCATCCAAGGACAAAATCCGACGCAGATCGCTGACCGCGTCCTAGAAGAAGAACGTTCTTTCTATAAGCGCATGATTCATGTGTATCTGAATCGAGATGCCGAGGCATTTGCAAGCTTGCCAGATTTGGTTGATCTACTGGGCGAGTCTTATCGATCCATTCTTTTACAGGCCAACATTGTGCCTGGAGCCGCGTCCGTAGAATCAACTGCCTATTTAGGGGAGGAGGAGGTGCAATCCTCCTCCCATGAATTGCATGCTCTGCGTGAGGAACGCGATAAACTCAAAGATCAGCTCCGCGTGACACTGGGTACCATGCACCGGATTATCGAAGAATATGCCAGTATGTATGGCAGAGATGCCTCTGTCATGCCTCGCACCACCAGCGATCAGCTGCTGGAAGCATTGATGATGATTCATGGTTCGCCACAGCAACACGCATCCGAGATACCCTCTCCCTTGGTGCCGAAAATGGCTGCGCTGGCACACCACGCAGCAGACCAAGAGGCAGAACCCGTTTTTGACATCGAAGACCTCACGGAAAACCCCCTGGAAGACTCCACAGAAAGTGCCATGGAAGACTCCACAGAAGATGCCATGGAAGACCCGATGGAAGACCACATGCTAGGAATAGTCTCGGCATCGCATGATTTCTCGAGCTTTTTGGATCAGGATGATCTTTTGTCCACCTCCAGCGAGGAACACACGACAACGTTTCCTCCTGAAGAGTTGTCCATCGAGGATCATTCCATTGACGATCTCATGCAAGGTATTATGGATCCAAACACGGATCCGTTCTCAGAAATGCTTGCAGAATCTGATAAGGACGCCTCGACAAAAGATCCAGAAGAATTTTCCTGGGACAATGCATTGCTGACCGACGCTTCCGATTTTGATGTTTTACAACTGGAGGAAGTATCCCTGGATGCACGTGGCCCCGCAAAACCGGACTTCGGGTCGAGCGATAACCTTCGTGGCATGGTCAAAAATGCAGAGGAAAGTCTCCGTGGTACAGGTATTGAGAATACGCGGAAGCGTTCCTTCTAAACCACGCCCTGAAGATTCGGCGCGTGGCTACACAAAAACCAGGCAATCATGGTACAGTGCCTTTGTTTTAGGACACATAGAAAATTTTGATCACCTGTAATCCCTCATTGGAGTGTGGACAATGAAGTATCTTCGTTTTATTCCGTTGTTCCTGTTTTTGTTGGTGACCTACGATGCCGTGGCACTGAGCGGCATCGATATGCTGAAACCTTTGCATCATTTCTCACTGCCTTCAGGAGCTACGTGGGAACCGACGTGGTCTGATGTATTGCTGATTTTGGGGATTGTCGCTATGTTTATCGAGTTGATAAAATCGACCAATGCAGGCGTGACCACCATCATCGAACATTCCCTGTCGTTTCTCGTGCTCTTTGGGTTCTTTGCAGAGTTTCTGGTGATGCGTGCTGCCGGTACCCCTGCTTTCTTTATCCTGATGTTGATGTCTCTATTGGACGTGTTGGCGGGCTTTATCATCACCGTCTCCAGCGCACGGCGCGATGTGACGGTAGAGCGGTAGACCATTGAGCGTTTCTCTCTAGAGGTGCGCTCGGAGACTATCGATGACAGGGGCAGTCGTGGGTCGTATGCCACGCCATAGAAAAAAGGCCTCGGCTGCCTGCTCGACCAGCATCCCCAGACCATCGGACGTTCTGGCCGCACCATGCTCACTGGCCCACCGCAGGAAAGAGGAGGGGGTAGCGGCGTACATGAGGTCGTAGCACCATGCGCCTTCTGCGAGTAGAGTGTCAGGTAAGGGTAGGATCTCTTCTTGCAGACTCGCGCTGGTAGCATTGATCACCAGATCAAACGATTCGCCTATGAGATCCTCAAACCCCCCACTCCTGACTGTACCCACGTCGGCAAATCGATTGGCCAGTTCCCTAGCGCGTATTGGCGTACGGTTGGCGATAAAAACCAACCGAGGTTCCGCGCTCAGCAAAGGGTGCAGAATGCCTCGTGTGGCGCCACCCGCGCCCAAGACCAGGACACGGATTCCGGCCAGTACAGCGCCGAGGTTATCGGTCAGGTCACGCAACAGACCTACGCCATCGGTGTTGTCTCCCAACAGCGTTCCGTTCGGGAGAACATGCAGCGTGTTCACGGCCTGCGCTTGCACAGCCCTGTCGGTGCGTACCTCGGCGAGGTCATAGGCAGACGCCTTGAAGGGAATCGTGATACTGAGTCCTTTCCCGCCAGACGCACGGAAACGGTGCACCGCACTCGGAAATGCGTCCTGTTCCACCAAAAGGGCGGTGTAGGTCAGTGCCTGTCCAGTTTCTTCTGCAAAAGCGGCATGAATGAAGGGGGAACGGCTATGGCCAACGGGATTCCCCATCACTGCGTAGTGGTCAAGGCCAGACATGGGATGTGCTCTAATGAAGGAAGTATTTCTGCAACACCATTCGCGTGGGTTTTGGCAACGCTTTCACTCACCCGAACAAACCATCGAAGCTCACACACCAGAAGAGGTGCTCCCCGCGCTCGCTAGGATCGAACGCCTGGTCGAAGAAAATGCCTGGTATGCCGTCGGGTTCGTGACCTACGACGCTGCACCCGGGTTTGACTGCGCTTTGCGTGTCGTGAGTTCGGGTGCTGCTGCTTCCTTGCCGTTGCTTTCTTTTGGACTCTACACGGCACCGGAGATCCTGCACGCTTCTAGGCTTTTTCCTGATCCGCAGTCGATCAAACAGCCCTCTGTACAGACCTCGGCACAGAATTGGTGTCCTTCCGTGGATCGCGCAGCCTACGATCAGGCGCTGGATACCATTCGTGAACATATTATACGAGGAAATACTTACCAAGTGAATTATACCTGGCGGCTCCGCCAACGCATTACGGGAGATCCCCTTCTTTGGTTTGCCTCCATGATGGGCATGACACAGCATGCGGCTTATCTGGATACAGGGCGCTTTGTCATCCTGTCTGCCTCCCCTGAGTTGTTTTTTTCTCTTGAGGGCAGAAGCTTGATCACACGGCCGATGAAAGGCACAGCACCACGAGATCCCGACCCCCTGACTGATCGGCTACGTGCAGAGACCCTACAGACCTCGCGCAAAGATCGTGCGGAAAATGTCATGATCGTCGATATGATGCGCAATGACCTCAGCCGTATTGCAGAACTTGGCAGCGTACAGGTCTCGCGCCTTTTCGCCCTGGAGCGATATTCAACGGTTTGGCAAATGACCTCTACCGTGGAAGCCAACACCCGCGCATCGGTTACGGAAATCTTTCGTGCCCTGTTTCCTGCAGCGTCCGTCACCGGTGCCCCCAAAGCAAACACCATGAAACTGATTGCAGGCCTTGAAACCACACCGCGTGGTCTCTACACTGGAGCGATTGGTTTTATGGCACCCAGACGGCGTGCAGAGTTTAGTGTCGCCATTCGCACGGCCATCCTCGATCGTACGACAGGGGTGGTCGAATACGGGGTGGGTGGTGGCATTGTGTGGGATTCTGAGAAAAATGCAGAATATGCGGAGTGCCTCGCCAAAGCACAGGTTTTGTGGTCGCACAGACCGCGCTTTGCCCTGCTAGAAACCCTGTTGTGGACGCCCGTGGAGGGCTTTTCGCTGCTAGAAGAACACATCGACCGGATTTCTGAATCGGCACGTTATTTTGGGTATCCCCTCGATCCCCCCACGCTACGTCACGCGTTGACGCAGGTGGCTCTCGTGCTTCCTCCGTTGCCTCATCGGGTACGACTCCTGCTCGACGACGCAGGCCACCTCCAGACCGAATATGCGATCCTAGCAGATCAAGGCATCGATCAAGCAGCCGATCCACCCACTGAGGTCTCCCTCATGATCGCCACCCAAGCCATCGATTCCAGAGACCCCTTTTTCTACCACAAAACCACCCATCGAGTGGGCTACGATCGTATCCGAAGTGCCTCCCCCGAGGGAGACGACGTGCTCTTGTGGAACGAACGGGGAGAAATCACAGAAACCACACGCGCCAACGTGGTCATTGAGCGAAACGGCGAGCGTATCACGCCGCCCGTGAGTGCAGGTCTGCTGGCGGGCACCTATCGGCGTACCCTCCTCGCACAGGGCGTGATCCGCGAGGGCACCATTCTCTTGTCGGAACTCTCCCAGGGGAGTGTCGTGTGGCTCATCAATTCGGTGCGTGGTTGGCGACGGGCGATCGTGCTATGAAGGATAGGCAGGATAGGCAGGATAGGCAGGATACGAAGGATTCCGAAGGGTTCGTGGTGGGCGTACATGCCGTATCTGCAGCCCTGCTACAGGGACGGGTACGTGCCTTGTGGTTGGATGCTGCGCGTCAAGATGCCCGCTTGCAGGCGCTCCGAGAGAGTACGCCCTACCAGGATACCGATCGCAGTACCTTGGACGCGATGGTGCCAGGCGTCCGACACCAGGGCGTGGTGGCGCGTTGTGTTGCCCAGAGGCCGCTGAACGAAGACGATTTGATCGCATTGCTAGAGGTTGTACAGGATCCTCCCTTTTTGATCGTGTTGGAGGGCGTACAAGACCCCCACAACCTGGGCGCTTGTTTGCGTAGCGCCGAAGCAGCGGGGGTACATGCTGTCATTGCACCACGCGATCGGGCGGTCGGCATCACCCCTGTGGTGCGCAAGGTCGCAAGTGGCGCGGCCGAGGTCGTGCCCTTCGTACAAGTGACCAACCTTGCCCGTACCCTGCGGCTGCTCAAAGAACGTGGGGTGTGGTTGGTGGGGACGACGGATCGTGCGCCGCAATCGCTCTATGAGGCCAACCTGACTGGCCCCCTTGCGTTGCTGATGGGGACAGAAGGCCGTGGGTTGCGCCGACTTACGGCAGAGAGCTGCGATTTTCTCGTCCACATCCCCATGCAGGGGACGATCGAAAGCCTGAACGTCTCCGTGGCGGCCGGTATCTGTCTTTTTGAGGCATTGCGCCAACGCCAAGCGGCGCATCGGTAACGGAGACGGCGAACAATCATGGGTACCCTGCGCGACTACCGCCGACTGTTGGCAACCCCGCTTGGCACGGGTTTGCTCCGGATCGAATTGGCGATGGATCTCTACGCGAGGAATCCGTTCCGTATGCTGGCGGTACCGGCGTGGTTGGGGGATGAGCAACGGGATGCCCTCATCCAGCGGTTTCGGAATTTGTACAAGCTACGTCCCGAAGCAGCACTGAAGGATGTGCTGCGCTTGGGCTACGAAGAATTCGTGGAGATCAGCGACCATCTCAGACTGCTAAATGACCTGTGCGAGCCACAACGAAGGCTGGTATGGGAGTTGTTTTGGCCGCATGTATCGCAGGACACTTTTGATCGTATTTCCGCAGACAGGATCTTGAACATCCCCAAAAAGGATGCTGCATCCTCGGCAACGGAAAAAATTACCACGGTCAAGGATATTATGCGCCTGAGCGAAGGGGAACTCTCCGAGGTGCGCGTTCAGAAGGCTCAGAAAGAGGAAGACCTCTCGTCCACACCGTCTGCAACGGCAGATAGCGCCGTTGTGCAGCACGAAACAAGTCCGAGAGAGGCTGCACTATGGACGCATACCCTGGCCATTCTCCACCACAATCGTGCGTTGGCCATTGAGTTCAGCCTGGGTTCCGCTGCGAATGAACCCGCCTATACCAAAGTGTACCGTGCAGGCGCAGACGAACACTGGAGAAAATCGTTTGAGTATTGGGCAGCCACCACAGAAAATCCGGCATTCTGGGAATATCTCAAAGAACGTGTCACAATTCTTGATGATCCGCAATTACAGCCCTCCCATTTAGAAAGTTTACGTGAGGATCTCCCTGCCGCCATCCTAGCCTTCAACGCAACGCTCTTACGGGCCTATGTAGGGGCAGACTGCATGGAGGATGCAGCACGCCAAATGCGGCTGATTGGGAATAACCTCTTTCACCTCCCCACCCAACAGGCGATTACCGTGGGTCTGCTGCGAGAGGTTGCGAACGCTTGGCTGAATCCGTTGATTCAGCAGTTGGGCAATCAACATCCGCACCGGAAATGTCCTTGGCAGGAGGTGCGCAACTGGCTGATGCCCATTCTAGAGTCTGCCGAACAATTGGCACAGGAGATCAAAGAAAAATTCGCTGTAGACGAAATGACCATGGCGGAGATGCGATTCGACAACCTGGCGGAAAGGGTGCTTGAGGGCATCGGTCCTGAGGTGGTCGAGGATCAACCCTTTCCTCGGAGAATGTTGCTGCTTCTGATTCTTCTCTGTCGTCGCCTCTTGGCACTGCCCCTGTCGACACCGTTGCAACGAACCATCGAGGGACGCCGTGGGGAGTACCTTGAGCATTTGTATGGACGCTTCTACGAAAACCCCTCGGATGCACGACAACTCGATCCCAGTGAATGCTGGTTCTTGCCAGGGGAATGGGCCGATCCTGAGTTCTCTCTCCTCCTGCCCGTTCGCAAGGAGACCTCTGGCAAGAGTGCAACTACCTCCACAGAAGAGGTGTTGATACCACGCTCTGTACTGGCAGAAACCTTCCACATGGGCAAGATACCGTTTTCCTCACTTCGTGATCAGAGGCAATCGGAGGTGGAACGGATCACGACCTTGGTGGCAGGCTTCCGATCGGACGTAGATAGCGATCGAAAACGCTTAGAGACTGCCTGCGCGGAGGCGATTGCACAGGAACAAGGGTATTGTCAAACACGCATGAAGGGATTCGACGAAGAGATCGCGCCACTGGAAAGCGCGATGAGAGCAGAGGTACAAAAAATCGAAGCAGTTTTCCAACCTCGGTTCGCTGAGGTGGATGCACGCTCGACGGTGGCGCGTGCGACCGTCACGGAACGCTGGACGTCTGCGTTGGGGGCAGCTCACAAGGCGCTTGCACAATTTGAACCGATGCATCGGACAGTCCAATTCACGTTGCCGTTGGTTGGTCTACTGGTGGCCTCGGTCGCGATTTCGCTTTCTGCCTTTTCTGCTGCCAATGCGTTCACTTTTCAGTATCTGACGTCGATAGAATCCATCCTACGGGATCGTTTCTATGCCTCCGATCGGATGCTAAGCTATCTTCCCATCGTGGTCGCTGTCCTCCTCTCGGTGGTCTTGGCCGTGGTGTTGGCTGAGGTGATTTTGTCCGGCCAGGCGCGTAGTGCAAGACGTTCTCTAGAGAAGTTGACCACACGCCAAGAGGAGGATCTTGCCTGGGTCGATCAAATGGCCCAAAAGCAGCGTGCCACTGTTCTGTCTGAACAGGAGGCACAGCTCTCGGATCAGCGTACCCAACTGGCCGCCATTCTACAACGCCGCGAGGATTTTGCCCGCGAGATGAACCAAATCCTCCATGACGTTCGCAACCGTCACCAGCAAGAAATCGACCGAAGGCAGGCAGTGGTTGAAAACCGATTTGCATCCCTGACGCAGCACCTAGCAGCCTACCAGCATCCGCCCAAGACACCCGATGACAAAAGTGATTTCCCAGCCTATCTCGAAGCGATGCGTCTCGGATACCAACCGTGCGACCGACTTCCCAAGCCAACAGGGAAGACATTCAACAAACAGACCGTAAAACAGAACGTGGCAAAGCTGTGGCCCTTCTAAGACATTGCTAAACATAGGATTACAACCCACCTTAACTGGGCAGGATTTGATCCACCACCTTCCATGAAGCAATGTATAAACCTCGAAACCCCAGGGCGTAGAGCCATGGGGTGGTTTAGGAGACACGATAGATGTTTACTCTGTTCGCGTGGGGGTGACTTGAAAAACCTCTTCGAGGCTTGTTACGCCTGCAAGCACTTTCAACGCTCCCCCGATACGCAACGGTCGGAGACCCTTGCGATACGCCAATTGTCGCAATGCACTATCGTCAAAGTCGGGCGTAATCAAGGTGCGGAGATCCCGATCAAGGGCCAACATCTCGTAGATCCCAATCCGCCCACGATACCCTGTGTTTCGACATTCGGGACACCCATTTGCAGTCGCCGAGACCGCAGGGGTAGACAGCGACCAAGGTTTGACCAACGATTCCCACAGTCCAACGTCTAGGGGTTTCTGCTGTCGGCAATGCACGCACAAGGTACGCACCAAGCGTTGAGCAACAATGCCGATGACGGTTGCCTTGATCAGGTAGTGTGGAACCCCAATGTCCAGAAGCCTTGTAATCGCAGAAGGGGCGTCGTTCGTGTGCAAAGTAGACAATACCAGATGGCCCGTTAGGGAGGCTTGTACCGCCATTTCAGCCGTTTCATGATCGCGAATCTCGCCGACCATAATGATGTCTGGGTCTTGACGCATCATGGTACGAATGCCACTCGCAAAGTTCAGCCCAATGCTATGCTGAACCTGCATCTGGTTAAACGCTGGCTCCACCATTTCGATGGGATCTTCCACGGTGCACACATTGATCCGAGGGGTTGCCAGGGTTTTGAGGGTGGAGTACAGGGTCGTGGTCTTTCCCGATCCGGTCGGGCCTGTGACCAGGATGATGCCATGTGGCTGGCCCACCATCCCCTTCCATCGATCAATGTCTTCTGGCCCAAATCCCAACGTAGCAAAGTCGTTGAGCAATACCGTCGGATTGAAGATACGAATGACGAGTTTTTCACCAAACGCGGTGGGCATAGTCGAAAGGCGCATGTCTAATTCACGCCCATCTTTGGTGCGGGTTTTGATCCGTCCGTCTTGGGGGCGACGTTTCTCTGCCACATCCATGCGTCCAAGGATTTTGACGCGGCTTGTCACTGCGATCATGACTTTTGCGGGCACCTGGTACGCTTGGTGCATCACGCCATCAATGCGAAAGCGAATGTTGCCAAGATCACGACGGGGTTCCATGTGAATGTCACTTGCGCGTTGATCAAAGGCATACTGCAACAACCAATCGACAATATGAATGATATGGCTGTCGTTGGCATCCAGCGTTCCGGATTGACCGAGTTCCACCAGTGCTTCGAGGTTATGCAGGTCGCGCCAATGCGGGTCGTCTGGTCCTGCGGTCGCTCCTTTGATCGAATGGGAAACGCCGAAAAATTCTTTACGGTAGCGTTCGATATCGATCGGATTGGCCACCACGCGCTCAATGTCGCGTTTGACGATGGTACGAAGTTCGTCGACCCAGGCGGTGAGATAGGGTTCTGAGGTGGCAAAGACTGCCCGTTCAGACGTGACCAGGATCGGCAAGATCCGGTTCCAGGCAGCATAGGCCGTACTCACCAGATCACCGATGCTGGGTGCATCGATCTTGAGCGGATCAATGCGTAAATACTCAAGGCCCACATGCCGTGCCAACCAGAAAGTCAGCTCTTCTAGGGCCAATACACGGTGGGGTGGTTTGGCGTGGCGTAGTTCCGCTTTGGCAATGATCTCCAAAGCGTGACGATCCGCACGATCCTTGGATGGTATGGTGCGCAGGAGGGTTTTTGCCGATGCTGCCTCCAGCATACCATCGGCAACGAGATCGTCGAGCACCTCGTCGAGTGCCAGGCGACGGCTTGGCCCCATCTCAGATTGATCGGCGACCATCGGTCAGTGTCCGGCTAAACCTCCCCACGGCCAAAGCCATGGGATTTTCGCGGTCTCTCGTTGAGAAGCCAATCGTCAAGGGCGCCCTTGGTGGGGACAAGGTGCGACTAAAATCCAAGGCTGGACAGCAAGGCATCTACGTCGTCTTGGCTGTGGATGACCTCTTCTTCTGGGGCGGTGCCCGGGACGTGGGGGCCATGAACGGCCACCGACTCGGACGCATCCACCAGGGCCGCCGTAAGACCCTGTGGTTTTTCGGTGGAAGGCATCACACGCGTACCCGAACCCCGCACGAGACGCACCAGGTGCTCTTCCATCTCGTTCACCAGACGGATCACACGCTGCAATATCTGGCCGGTGATGTCCTGATAGTCCTGAGCCATCAGCACATCCGAGAGATTGTTGCGAATATGATCGGCATCCGTCGATGTTTTATCGAGGAACTGCTCAATTTCATGGCTCAAATGACGGAAATCAGCGGCACTCATGGTGCGGCCCGTAAATCGTGCCCACTGTGCACGCAACACCTTCGCCTGGGCTGCCATGCTCTCAGACAGCGGCATGACTTCTTCCACCGCCGTCAAGGTGCGGTTCGCGGCCTGCTCTGTCATGACAATGACGTAGTTCAGGCGTTGTTTGGCGTCTGGAATATTTTCTTGGGCTAGATCGGTGATCCGAGCGTCAAGACGGAAACCGTTGAGCGCCTCGTGGAACTCCCGCGTGAGCTTCCCGAGTTCCTGGAACAACATGCGCTCACGTCCACGAGAAATCTCATCCAGGAGACGATTCACCTCGTCATCGTTGCCCTTTTGGATGTGATCCGCCAGCGATTGGGCACGGCCAAGCCACTGGTCATAATCGGCACTTTCCATCAATGTGGCATTCCTCGTTCAGTGCTAGCCCTGGATGCGCTCGAAGATTTTGTCAATCTTCTCTTTGAGGGTCACAGCAGTAAAAGGCTTGACGATATAGCCACTCACGCCCGCTTGGGCAGCGGCCACGATCTGCTCACGTTTGGATTCTGCTGTAACCATTAGCACCGGCAGTTTGGCGGTTTTTGGCATGGCACGCACTGCCTTGAGTAGCTCAATACCCGGCATCCCTGGCATATTCCAGTCTGTCACCAAAAAGTCAAAATTCCCCGTTTGCAACAAGGGAAGGGCACTGTTGCCATCGTCGGCCTCGGTGATGTTGGTGTAGCCGAGGTCACGAAGGAGATTCTTGATAATGCGCCGCATCGTAGCGAAGTCGTCCACGATAAGGATTTTCATGTTCTTATCCAAGGGGGCAGTCCTCTGCTTGCGTCAGGTTTACTATAGCACAGCTGGTCGGTTGGTCAAAAGGATCAACACGGATCGTCGGATCGTCACGCGGGGCTTCCCAAGAGGGCATCGATCGCGCCGTTGGCGGTATGGTCAGCGAGTTCGTTGCCTTCATTCCCTGCGTGTCCCCGCACCCATTGCCAATCGACTTGGTGATGGGCACAGGCAGCATCGAGGCGTTGCCACAGATCGGCGTTCTTTACGGGCGTTGATTCCCGCGTCCGCCAACCATTGCGCTTCCAGTTCTTTACCCACTGGGTGATGCCCTTTTGTACGTACTGAGAATCAGTATACAGGCGCACCTGCGAGGGGCGGCGGAGTGCTTCTAGACCCTGGATAGCGCCCATCAGTTCCATACGGTTGTTCGTTGTGAGCTTTTCTGCGCCGGAGAGTCGCTTTTCGTGCCCTCGATAACGCAGAACAGCCGCCCACCCCCCCGGGCCTGGATTTTTTCGACAGGCACCGTCACTGTACAGTTCTACTGCATCGGTACCTATTGTGGTCGTCGTGGTCGTGCCATCCGCCATGCTTAATCCTTCGTGTTGTTTTTAACCCAGCATAGGCTGGACATCCGGGGACGCAGCGTACCCTTCCAGCGCAGGCTGATAGGTGTCATGGCCACCACCCGCTTCTGCGCCATTACCAGATAGAGGCCACTCAGCGGGATGCCGTGTCGACCCTCTAGTATTTTTAGGAAAGACAGCGCACGCATCGAGGCTTCGTGTTGTAATGGGGGACGAAAAAAGAAGTACCGCGTGCGGACGACATGAAAATCGAGCGTGACCATCCAAGCACACACTTGGGAAGGACTCCGAAAGGAGCCACACCAAGGGACTTCTGTGCGCCGCTTGCGCAACCCTCGCCAAAAACTCCATAGCCCCCATGGATTGAAACCAAGGATCACCAAATGCCCTTCAGGGGCCAGCACACGATGGCTCTCCTGCAATACTTTTTGTGGATCACCTGACCATTCGAGTGTATGAGGCAGCACCAAGACATCCAGGCTTTCTGTCTCGAAGGGCAGTGCATCGGCCTGTGCATAGACATCTGGATCAATGTCTGTGGCCCTTACGTCTCCATCGACCACGATCCGGTGCGGCATTGTACTCCCAGTCAGGAGGGCAGAGGATCCTACACACCCCACTTGTGCGATCCGATTCCCCATCAAGGAGGGTAAGAGAGCCTCCAATTGGTTGCGCTCTGCCTGCAACACCAGCCGACCGGGAATACAGCGGTACCACCTCCGCAGTTGGCTAGGCAGGTTTTCGTTCGTTTCAGGGTCAGTGTGCATGAGGGAGGGGGCAGCGTTCAACCAGCCAAGCGCAAAAAAACCTTTTCCAAGCAGAGGTTGCTCCTGAAACATGAATATTGCACAATATAATGTAGTATTTTGACGTAGCACACGCCATCGGAGCGAGAGGCCATTTGATGAGAAGCATTGTACGGATTGTGTCTCTTTTGGTCATCATTGCCCTTGCTGGGTGTACAGCCGAGTCGACGCTACAAGGCGACGCGACCCCTGACACCGGATCGGGAACGGTGGACGCCAACAACGATCGGATTGACTGGTTAACCGTCTGGTGGAAAAAATCCATGCCCGAACCATTCCAACAGGGGATGACTGGGTCTGGGCTTGGCCGTTGGTTTGCGACGATGCCCCCAGACTCGTCTGAACCAGGCGAGGAACGTACAAGTTTATGGGACACTGTGGGAGGCAAGGTAACACTGACCGATCCTAACCGACCCACGATCCGTAAGGAAGCTAATTTTTACGCCCGCAACCAACGATTCCTAGACCGTCTGTCGGAGCAGGCGGAGCCGTATTTTAACTTCGTGCTCGGAGAAGTGCAGCGGCGTAACATGCCCGTGGAACTTGCGCTGTTGCCGGTCATAGAGAGTGCCTACGAGCCTTCGGCCACCTCTCCGCGCAACGCCGTTGGATTGTGGCAACTCGCGCCAGGAACGGCAAGGCAATGGGGGTTGGGGTTGACGGAACGCTACGATGGTCGTCGTGATGTGTCTGCTTCCACCCATGCTGCGCTTGATTATCTCCAAACACTCAACAACCATTTTGGCGGCGATTGGTTGCTTGCGATGGCCGCTTACAACTGTGGGGAACTCAATGTCACCCATGCCATCGAACGAAACCTTGCCCTGGGTAAATCCACGGATTTCTGGTCGTTGAATCTTCCTGCTGAAACCCGTCTGTTCGTACCCCGTATTTTGGGTCTTGCCTCGGTCATCGCCGAACCGCAAAACTACGGTGTGCGACTCAAAACCCTCAGGGATGCCCCTGTAACATCCATCCGGGTTGGGCACCAGATCGATTTGGCACAGGTGGCTAACATGGCTGAGGTTCCGTTGAAAGACATTCAGCGTCTGAATCCTGGCTATCGCCACGGAACGACTGACCTGGGTGGCGGCAATCTGTTGCTACCCGCTCAACATGCCCAAGTCTTTGAAGAACATATGGCAGCACTCGACCCACAAGAACGGTCACTGCCGACGGACACCCGTGCGGTTCCCGTGTCGTTTGTACGTTCCACAACCGCACGCGATGACCCGCAGGCGCGGTCTGAGGATCCGCGCACCGCAGGGACAGGCACCCCAAGCATCCTGCATGTTTCGTCTAGCAAGGTGTATGTGGTACGTCGTGGCGATACACTAGAAAGCATAGCCCATGTCGCCCGCGTTCCGATGAAGGAGCTCATGGTTTGGAACCATCTCAAGCCGCGTACCATCCTTTCGGTTGGGCAGCGTTTAACAATTGTGCCAGGGGTACAGGCGCGAGGTAAAGCGGCCGTGGTGGCGTCTGCCCACACAAAAGGGCATCATTCTGCTGAGACACTGTCCCACAATCGACATCATCCTGCACGATCGTCAAGCAACCCTGCCTAAAGGTGGGGCAAGCAATGGTGTTGAGCACTCTGCCCGATCGGGCTGACAGCCTGGAAAGACCGGCACCTTGTACGGACGGCTCCCTAAAACCGTCTCCTTTCCTTCACGCGCCTCAGGGCAGCGTTTCTCGGAGACATTGATGACAGAGCGCCCTTTGATTGTTGATGTTACGGTGGACACCTTCTCGGACTTGGTGATTGAGCGTTCTCGGACGCTGCTTGTGGTGGTGGATTTTTGGGCGAGTTGGTGCGCTCCGTGCCGGACGTTGATGCCCATGCTTGCCAAGCTTGCCGAAGAATATAAGGGGAGGTTCGTGTTGGCGAAGGTCAATACGGATCAAGAGCGGGAGCTTGCCAGACAATATGGGATACGAAATCTTCCTACGGTGCAGTTGTTTCTTCATGGCAAGGTGGTAGACACTTTTATGGGTGCGCAATCCGAGACTGTTATACGCAACTACCTGGATCGACACCTCGAACGTCCGACTGCGCCGTTGCGAGAACAGGCGATGCTGGCACAGGCGCGTGGCGATCTGGATACGGCGCTCCTGTTCCTACGCCAGGCCATGGAACAAGACCCGTTGGACAAAACGATACCCTGCGATTTGGTGCGATTGTTCCTCGCGAAGGGCGATGTAATCGAGGCAAAACGGTGTCTAGAGGCCATCCCTGACACGCAACCGGAGGTTCCTCTCCTCACTGCGTTGCTCTCGCTTACGGAGATCGCGCAAGAGGCAGACCGTCATACGTTAGAGTCTCTGCTCCTGGAAAACCCGGCGGACGAGGAGGCACGCTATCGTTTAGCGGCTGTGCAGACGTTGTCGGGAGAGTATGCAGAGGCGATGGAAAACTGGCTAGAGGGGGTGCGTCGGAATCGCATGTTCCGCAACGATGGTGCCCGCAAAGCACTCATCACGGTTTTCGAGATCCTGGGTGCAGAGGATCCTTTGGTGGTACGTTACCGTAAACGTCTGCTGAGTCTTTTGCACTAGTCAACAGTACAGTAAGGGCTAACGGCGGTATGTTGCTGCGGTATACAGTTGCCTACGTTCGACGGTGGTGGGTGTGTGCGTACCAGCATCGTTTTCCAGGCCCCTTTCGAATCACTCCATCGGTTGCTGTGGTGTGGCAGCGGTCTTCCCATTGCGCTATCGTTGCGATCTTGGCGGGTGTTGGCAAGACGATGGAGGCAGGGCAGCAAGAGACCTCCCGCAGCGATGCGATCCCAGAAGCGTTCGCAAGAAATCTGTGCAATGAACATTTCCGGCTTGCTTCGCACCTGGCGCAGTTGGATCGGATGGATCGGATGGATCGGATGGTAGACTCGCCGCGCATCTTACGCCGTTTGCAAAACGCAGCACTGGATCTGCAACGGGTTTTTGAGCAGTATGCGATTGAGTACCGTGATCTCACCGGACAAGACTACCATGCAGGGAGGCTGGATTTTGAGAATATTGCGCCTGCCGAAGTCGATGGATCGCTTACGAACCCTAAGATTGTGGTGTGTGAGCACCCTGCGGTATTCCTGTGTGGCAAATTGATCCAGACCGCACGCGGCATCGTTGCGAGGCCACCCTCGAGGAGCACATGGAGCGAAGCGTAGTGCGACGAGCCCCGCGTAGCCGTGAGGGCCGTACGTTTTGTCGATGTCCGCAGCCGTATCGCGGGCTGAGACAAAACGTAAGGCAACCGAGCACGGCGTAAAGCCATTTGT
>CAIJYR010000020.1 GCA_903824965.1 uncultured Thiotrichales bacterium | reverse complement strand
TGCGTTGCAACCTGGCAGCGAGGGGAGCCACACCGTTCGATACTTGAGCGGTGGCGTCACTAGACCCGTAAGGGTTGACAGCCGGGAAAGATCGGCACCTTATAATAGACGAACAGACGGCTACCCAAAAACCGTCTCCTTTCATCCCCGCCCTGAAGGGCAGGGTTTCTCGGAGACATTGATGAGTCCCATCGCGGTTTCTAACAATCAACGCATTCTCTCCGGTATGCGGCCTACTGGTGCTCTCCACTTGGGTCACTACCATGGCGTGCTCAAAAACTGGTTGCACCTGCAACACAGCTACCGCTGTTTTTTCTTCGTGGCCGATTGGCACGCCCTCACAACTCATTACGAGGATCCACGTCTCATTGGCGAAAGTCTATGGGATATGATCATCGATTGGTTGGCTGTAGGGATCGATCCGTCGGTTGCAACCTTGTTCATACAGTCTCGCGTACCAGAACATGCCGAACTGCATTTGCTTTTGTCCATGATCACGCCCATCAGTTGGTTGGAACGGGTGCCAAGCTACAAAGACCAGCAGGAACGTCTGAAGAGCCTGGATCTCGCAACGTATGGTTTTTTGGGCTATCCCTTGCTTCAGTCTGCCGATATTTTGATCTATAGGGCAACCCAAGTACCTGTTGGCGATGATCAAGTGGCGCATGTTGAATTGACACGGGAGGTGGCGCGTCGATTCAATCGTCTCTATGCGAAAGGAGATGGTGCTTTTGTCCTGCCTGAACCCGCAGCCCTGTTGACCCATGCTTCCAAAATGCCAGGGCTAGACGGACAGAAAATGTCTAAGTCCTACGGCAATACCATTGCCCTGTGTGAACCACCGGCTTCCGTCGAGAAAAAATTGCGCACCATGCCCACTGACCCTGCCAGGGTACGTCGTAGCGACCCAGGGGATCCAGGAAAGTGCCCTGTGTGGCAATTCCATCAGATCTATTCGACGGAGGACACGAGAACTTGGGTACAACAAGGGTGTCGCACCGCAGGAATCGGTTGCATAGAATGCAAAAAACCCGTGATCGACGCTGTCCTCGCTGAAACGGCTTTGTTCCGTACACGTGCACAGAGTTATCGTGAACAGATGGGATGGGTACGCAACCTGATCGAAGAAGGGTGTGCTACCGCCCAACAAGTGGCGCGGGAAACCCTCAACGAGGTGCGCCAAGCAATGGGCATCCACGGATAAAAGGGCCATCAGGAGAATCATTAGGATGGCAACGACAGGTAGTGTGCCTCTGACTGGCATCAAGCGTTGGTGGTTGACCACCCATCACCAAGACATCGGTTTCCTGTACATGATCTTTTCAGGAACTCTTTTCTTCGTGGGTGGACTGCTGGCCCTTGTGTTCCGTGCGGAATTGGCCGAACCGGGTATCCAATTTCTGAATGGCGCTTTATACAACCAGTTGGTCACATTGCATGGCCTGCTGATGGTATTCGCTTTTGTGATGCCTTTTGCAACCGGACTCAGTCATTATTTGATCCCCCTGATGATTGGCGCATCTGGTATGGCGTTCCCACGTTTGGGTCGATTCAGTTTCTGGCTGCTGCCATTGGCAGTGCTCACACTCTTGGTTCCTTTCTTCCTGCAATTCTTTGGTATTGGGGATGGTGCTTCTCAGGCAGGGTGGGCCATGGACAACACAGCGTTGGACATGCAATCCCGTTCTGCGATAGATTTTACGATTCTCGCTGTTTATCTGTTTGGACTTTCTTCGGTGGCTGGCGCAATCAATATCATTGTCACGGTGATGAACCTACGTGCCCCTGGCGTGACACTGTGGAATATGCCGCTGTTCTGCTGGGGATGGTTAGTGGTATCCTTTCTGTTGTTGGCAGTGGTGCCGGTGCTTGCAACGGCGGTCACCATGTTGCTAACCGATCGTCACTTCGGCACTCATTTTTTTGCGGTTGCCAACGGCGGTGATCCTGTCCTTTTCCAGCACCTGTTTTGGTTCTTTGGTCATCCTGAAGTGTACATTGTGGTTTTGCCTGCTTGGGCAATTCTGCCGACCATTTTGTCTGCTTTTGCCCGCAAACCCATCTATGGCTATAAAGCACAGGTCTATTCGTACTGGGCCATTGCGTCTCTTGGTTCTATTGTGTGGGGGCACCATATGCTTGCACAGGGTATGCCGCTCGCCGCAAATCTATACTTTATGTATGCAACCTTCTCCATTTCGGTTCCAACGGCAGTATTGATCTTTTGCTGGATCGCGACCCTCTGGCGCGGTGCAATGACATTTGAAACACCCATGTTATTTGCTCTAGGTGCGGTCGTCAATATGATACTGGGTGGTCTGACCGGTTTTCTGATTCCAGACGCCGCCGCATATGCACAATACCACAATACCATGTATGTCACAGGTCACTTTCACTATCCATTCTTTGGTGCTGCCGTATTCGGTATGATGGCTGCGATATATTATTATCTGCCAAGGATGACCGGACGGATGTACAACGAATCCTTGGGTAAAATTCATTTTTGGATGACCATTATTTCCCTTGCCTTTGTTTTCATCCCGATGATGATGGTTGGTCTGGCAGGGATGCCACGCCATGTGGTTGACTACGCAATTCAGTACGCTGATTGGAACCTGGTAATCAGCATAGCTGCTGTTGTCCTTGGTGCCGCACAGTTGGTTTTCCTCTACAATGTGGTACAGACTGCACGCGGACAGGGATACAAAACCACCGACAAACCATGGGAAGGCGCTGTGGGGTTGGAGTGGAGCGCCCCGCAGGAAACACGGTGAACCCGGAGAAGCCAGCCTCCAGACATTCCCTGTTGACTGTGCGGTTATTGGTGCTTGTATTGGGAGCCTGCCTCTTTGGGTACGCTTTGGTTCCTCTCTACGGCGTTCTCTGCCGGGTGACAGGTCTGAACGGCAAGACTGAGGGAGCGGTTCAACCTACGGTAGGTGTTGCTCCAGACCTGTCACGCCGCGTGACGGTCGTTTTCAGTGGAACGACTATGCAAGGGTTAAGCTGGGTATTCCGGCCCATCCAAGAAAGGGTCACAGTACATCCCGGCGAGATAACCACCACCACGTTTTATGTCCGCAACCCGACCAATCAGACACTGGTCGGACAGGCAGTGCCTAGTATCAGTCCTGGTTGGACAGCGCAGTATTTTAAGAAACTAGACTGCTTCTGTTTTAAGCAGCAAGTATTGCAAGCGGGAGAAGAGAGAACCATGCCACTGGTGTTTTATATCAGTCCCGATTTTCCAGGGGAAGTGCGTGAGATTGCGCTGGTTTATTCTTTCTTCCTGATTGCAAACACACAGTAACTTCACGCCACTCTGTGCTTGAAGACATCCATCGGGAACATCGATTGGGATTTTATGAAACAAAGCGCGTTTCCTTTGCAAATCGGTCTGCACCGATTGCACCAATACTTCCTATTGACAAAACCACGTGTCGTCCAGTTGGTTGTTTTCTGCGCGGTGGTGAGTATGTTTTTGGCTGTGCCTGGGATGGTGCCAACACGGATTCTTATCGCGGGGATGCTTGGTATTGCCTTGGTTGCTGGTGCAGCTGCCGCCATCAATTGTCTCATTGAACAAAAGATCGATGCTGTGATGAAGCGCACACGCATGCGACCCTTGCCAAAAGGCGAAGTGAATTCGCTGGAGACTGTGCTGTTGTCCAGTGTGCTAGGTGGAATTGGTTTGGGTGTTCTCTACACCCAGGTCAACCCGTTGACCATGTGGCTTACTCTGGCCACCTTTCTCGGTTACACCGTCATTTACACGGTGTTTCTGAAACCAAATACACCCCAAAACATCGTGATTGGCGGTGCTTCTGGTGCGATGTCGCCTGTTTTGGGGTGGGCAGCGGCCACCGATCAAATGCCAGCAGAGGCTTGGCTTTTGTTTCTGATCATCCTTGTTTGGACGCCTCCGCATTTCTGGTCGCTGGCATTGTACCGCGCACAAGAATACGACGCCGCCGGATTACCGATGTTACCAGTCACCCATGGTGCTGCTTATACACAACGTCACGTTTTCTTCTATACCCTCGGTTTGAGCATCATCACGATCGTGCCTTATCTGATCGGAATGAGTGGTCTTATGTATCTCGCCGTAGCCGTTGTACTTGATGCGGTGTTTTTGTTCTACGCGTGGCAGGTTTGGTATCACTATACGGATCGCATTGCCCAAAAAACGTTCCACTGGTCGATTCTCTACCTGTCTCTCCTATTTATAGCACTGCTGGTCGATCATCACTTGCACTGATCGGCTGCTTTTTAGCTTACATCCCTCTCCGACTCTTCAGAGAGGGGCTGGGGGAGAGGTTGATCTTTTGACGTTGATCTTGATTGTTATTTGCCATTATTATGGTAATTTAGTAACTGCTCAGGAGTGGGTAAAGTATAGTGTTTTTCCTGGCGGCGATGGTGAAATTG
>CAIJYR010000019.1 GCA_903824965.1 uncultured Thiotrichales bacterium | reverse complement strand
CTCCGCATCACACAAGCCGCCCTCGTTGGCGCAATCGCGAACCAGACGAAGACCTACGGCACGGATGATCCGCTGCTACCCTCGGTCTCGCTCACAGGGGTGGTGAACCGCGCAAACCTCTTGACCTGGAACGGGTCGGTTGCGCTCAATGATACCGGTAGCGTCGCAACGACACTCTCTGCCTTGACGCGCACAGTGGGGGAAACGGTCGCAGACTATGCGATTACGGGCAGTACGCTCAACGCACTGAGCGGTTCAGCAGCAGGCAACTACACAGAGAGCTTGCCCACGAGCAGCAATACGCTCCGCATCACACAAGCAGGACTTAATGTTACTGCGAATTCCCAGGGCAAGCTTGTCGGCACGAATGATCCATTATTGACCTTTAACGTTACGGGGCTGGTAAACAATCCGGCGCTTGGTATCGACGACACTGCAGGCACAGTGCTTTCGGGTGCGATTATGCGCATACTCGGCGAGACTGTTCTGGGTAATCCATACACCATTCTCCAAAACAGCCTTGTGGCCAACAGTAATTACATCATCAGCTTTATGAACAACTATCTCATCATCACTGGTACTGCTGCAGCACCGATTCCGGGTGCTGTTGCACCAATTATTAATTCCAACGCGGGACAAGTAGTGTTTGCCGGAGTTATGAATAACAATTCTTACAGCCATCATGATAATTTCTGGCATATCTCTCTGAATTACGACAATGCTGACCCTGGATTCGACGTGATGAGGGGGACGAGCGATTCGGAGTCAACCTTGAACGGAAGCTTGAATGGTTGCGATGGAGATTTCTGCGAAACCTGGTCGTTCCCGCAGCAATTCGAGAAAGTGCTTAGAAAATGAGTACTGGTGCAAGATTCATCAGTAACCGTTCAGCGCCCCCAACTTGACGAAGCTGTGTGACCTTGGCATCGGAGAAGGTTTCTGGTTTGATAGACTCATGAAGACCGAATTAGATAATGCCCCAATGCCCACGGATGGCCTGCCCTAGTTTTTGCAGCGTCCATGCGGGTAGCAAGGTGATAAGAGGGTGGTTCTTGCGTGGTTCAAAGCAACCTAAACAGGTGTTGAAACATTCAACGCGATGTTTCACCTCAAGCACGACTTTGAACCCGAATGTTTCATAAAACGGCTGCTGCACCCAAATACCTTAGTGCGATGCTGCGGGAATAGGTATGTAAGCGGAGCAAGGCGAGGTAAAATGGTGTGGCAGAGGTTCGTGATGGGTGCGTGCGAACACATCAGGACCAACGGATGCACTGTTTTCCGGAGAAATCTGAATGCGACGGTAGGAAGTCGATCCACTTATGACAAGCCATGATACTCTTGCCTGCTTTCTTGAGGATCGAAATTTGGTCTCTCTCACTTGTGCTGAGATGTGTGTAGCTCATCTATCAATTCCAACTGGGTGCTTGGGTGGACAAGATGACAACAAATATACGCCATCTGGTACACCCAAGCAACTGTTTCATAAGGAGTTGCGCTTCAGGGTTGAATCCGCCGTTTTTTCACTGTCGTGTAACGGAACTCAGTGTGACTGTGGTTGTGCGCTGCCTCAACCCAACCTACTGGCTGTCATCACCATACATTTGGCAGGTCACTGCCATCTCTATTTCCTTCCACGACACTAGAACCGTAGTCAATACCACACGATTGAACAATTACCAAAAAAGAGGCAACATGCCATCAAGAATTCATTATATGGGGCTTGCGGTGATACTGCTGCTGACATCGGCGCCTTCCTTTGCCCAGACACAAACCGAGCATTTCGATATCGATCATTTCAAGATTGAGGGCAATACCCTGCTCAAGCCTGATGAGATCGAAGCGGTGCTGAAGCCCTTTGTCGGGAAACAGCGCGAGCATAGTGACGTACAGCATGCGATCGAAGTTCTCAGGCAGCGTTATCGCACCGCAGGTTTCAGCGTGGTGTGGGTGGTCGCCCCCGAGCAGGATCTCGACCGGGGTGTTGTCACGCTACGAGTCATCGAAGCGCGGATCGGCAAGGTCACCATCAAAGGCAATCGTTTTTTTGATGATGCCAACATCCGCGCCAGCCTTCCCGCGCTCAAGGAAGAATTTTCACCCAGAGCAAGTGACATCTCAGCGAACACACAGCTTGCCAACGAAAATCCGGCCAAGCAAGTGGACGTAGTATTGCGCCCCGGCGAGAAACTAGCCATGGTGGACGCGACCGTCGACGTTATTGACGTACGTCCGCTCAAGATTTTCCTGACCTTGGACAATACCGGCAACACGCAGACGGGCGACTTTCGGCTTGGCGTCGGTGTGCAGCATGCTAACCTGTTTAACCGCGATGACGTTGGTACGTTCAACTATGTTACCTCGCCTAAGAAATGGAACCAGGTTAGCCTCTACAGCGGGAGCTATCGCCTGCCACTGTATTCGCGCGGCGATTCCATGGATTTCATCATCGCTTACTCGGATGTCATCGCTGGCACCGCGCAGACCGTCGCAGGGCCGCTTACTTTCTCCGGCAAGGGTACTGTGTACGGTTTGCGCTATAACCAGTTGCTGGAGCGGCACGGCGAGTATTCGCAGCGGATCGTGTACGGCCTCGATGAGCGTGCCTATAAGAACGACTGCACGCTCGGCAACTTCGGCGCTGCCGGTTGCGGTTCCGCCGTAGCGGATGTCACCATGAGGCCTATTAGTTTGACATACAGTGGTAATTGGACAACGCTTGGACGAATCTCCGACTTTTATGTTGCCTTATCGCACAATATTCCTGGTGGATCTAATGGGCATGAAGGTGATTTCAATGCTGCACGTCCAAGTCCTAATGGTGGGAAGGGTGCACCTTCACGCTATTCGATCCTGCGCTTTGGTGCCACCACAGTAAAAGCCTTTGAAAATAACTGGCAAGTTCGTGCCGCTTTCAACGCACAGTACACCACGGCTGCACTCCTATCCGGCGAGCAATTCGGCATTACCGGTGCAACCGCTGTGCGCGGTTTCCTGGAGCGTGAAATTACCAGAGACACCGGTTACATTGCCAACTTTGAACTCTATACCCCTAACCTGGCAGGGAAACTCATTTCCGGCGACGGAAACCTGCGCACCTTACTGTTCTATGACCTAGCCAGTGCTGCCAACAATCCCTTGAGTGGCGACACAAAACAAAAAGTTTTTGTCTCCAGTATAGGCATTGGTTTTCGCTGGAACATCCAAAGGAATTTCAATATGCGCTTCGACTTGGCACGTGTAATGGACGGAGGCAGTATAGAGAATACCGGTAACCTTCGTGGGCATATCTCGGTCTATGTAGGATTTTAGTGTGCGTATTCCATGACAAATTGGTAAATCGCCAGATTAGGGTGGACCCCAAAACTCCGAACGCTTACGCCAAGGCGCCATCCAGTCTATGCACGCCCGCCGCCTGGAAGAACAGCACGCGCACGACCTGCTTGAGAAAGCCAGGCGTGCACTGTTACGGAGCACGCCCACACAGTTCGATGCAGTATTGGCCACTTTGGTGCGCAGAGACCCAAGCATTGAGGCATGTTACCCGCTCAACCAAGACGGCCTCCAGATCAGCGATACCCACATGGGATCGGAGAACGTCGCGCCTGGCAGTCATCTCTTTGCTCCGGCACACCGTGGTACCGATCACTCCAGTAAAGAATATTTTTTCAGCGTTCTGGAGGAGGGAGTGGATCGTCATATCACAGACACCTACTCGGATCGTGTCGTATCATTGCAGGAAAACCAAACAACGAATACCGCGCACCGCAATTTACCTACCAGATCGCGCCAACGCGATAAACCCAAGGATGGTTCCCAAGGCTGCCAGAGATATACCGGTTCCGCCCATCGTGGT
>CAIJYR010000018.1 GCA_903824965.1 uncultured Thiotrichales bacterium | reverse complement strand
GGCGAGCCAGCGAAGTGGCGAGTCGTGGCGGACGCAGGGCGGCGCGGGCGCCGAAGGCACGGCATGTCGCCAATTTTTCGCTCCCGACGGCGACTGGGATGTCCCAGTCGGGTATCGCGAAAAATGGCGACTTCCCTGTCTCTCCCAGACTTAGCATCCTGTAGCACGCACGGCACGCGTCCGTTGTGTGCCGTATCAACGTGTTGCAATGGCTTATCGACCATCGTGGTTGGCACCAGAGCATACCGCACACTGCCCACAACGCTATCTATGTTGTCCAATATCAATCAGATACGAAAACTGTTCAAACACCTCTCTCTACAGCCAGGGAATGTTTGTGGTACGCTCGACAACTAGTGCAGTACACCACTAGCCCCAGTTGCGTAGGTACAAACGTTACCCTGGAGTCTTTCTGGAACTGACCTATGCACAACGACACTCACTGGTGAGGCATCAATGTCGATAAAAGTACATCTCTTTAAGGTTAACAAAACCGAGTCCAGCGCACCCTTCGAGACTGTGCTTGAGATGATCGGTGGAAACGATGCATTGCACGCACGTATTAGAACTGTCAATAAAGTGGAGCTGAGAATAGAAGCCATTCAGCGGCACGAACATTTCTGGTTACTGGATTTTGTGCAGATAAAAATGGATCACGGCCCCTGCCGTGCGAGTCGTGATAGTGGAGTGACTGGTTTTGATTTTAATGCTGAAGAAGGATTTGGTGAAGAAACTGGGGCGCTGTATCATCCGAACAGCGGGTATATTTTAATCCAATACAATCATTAGAGTTTATCTGTTAGGGCAGTGGAGTTCATACATGAGCAATGAAAAGTAAATTGACCGATCTCGATTTTGAGGCAATGTACCCGCTCCTATTTGGCATGATTGCAGGATGCTTATGGACTGTGGGTGCTCTGTGGGGGCGTGTGATGTTTCCTGATAGTGACACGATCCTGTCGTCAACGCTCACAGTTTCCGGTATTTTTGTCGGTTTTCTTGCCACCAACAAATCAATTCTGATTGGTATGAACTCGCCGATAATCGCCAGATTAAGGTCTAGTGGATACATTAACGAAATTGTATCCTACCTAGGAGAGGCAATCTGGTTCAATCTTGCGTTTTGTGCGTTTAATGTTGTTGGTTTTTTTGTATGTCGCGCACCTTGGTGGTATTGAGCTGTCTGGGTTGCATTATCGATTGCGTCCTTAGCGGCATTTGTCCGTATTACTCGCGTTATGCTAAAGATATTTGAACATCATCATGGTACGCCAAACAGTCAAGTATAATGCTTCCGACGGATGTACATGATCCGATCCATCGCAGAGAGAACCATTCAGGAGTACGATCGGTGCATGAGTCTAGCCAGTAACCGTTTGTCATCGTCGTCCCAGAATCCAACCCAGGTGAGACAGATCAACGTCCCGACCATAAAACCCAGCACGTTGCATAAAAACCAGGGCAGCGGCACAAGAAAGATCAAAAATGCAGGTACCGAAGTCAAAAAAATCTGAGCCATGGTTGAATACAGCGCATGTACTCTGAAGCCGTGCTTTCTGACCAGCAATCGTATGGACAAAATCCCTGGAAGGGTATAACTGACCACCGCCACCGAAGCCATGCCGATCACAGAACAGTGAGGAATGACCAGGATGCCGCCAAGGATGACCGTGATGATTCCCATGAACGCATAGCGAATGCGTGCGACAAATTCATCAAGTACAGTGAGAAAATCGACCGCCACCATCATCGGGCACACAAGAATCAGCAGTGCAAGGATAATAAGCCCTTGGTATTCCGTACTGAATGGTTGGCCCCCAAGGGATACCATGATGTCTCGCGCATATACCATCGTGGGGGGAGTAACCAACACAGCAAGCAAACTTAGGTAGCGCCAGATACGGTTCAGGTGTCGTTGCATCAACGCTCTATCATGACTACCTCGATACAGGTTCGGATACAATACGGTCAGAATCATGGACGAAACAGAATAGAACAGCAAAATGATCTGGCACTGTGCACTGTAAATACCCGCAGCGCGATCCGAGTCCATAAAGCCCAACAAAATCACATCGACTCGATAATAACCCACCGTGAGTAAATTGATCAGAAAGAAAGGTCTGCTTTCTCGTAGGACTTGTTGCACAGAAATGGTACTTGTATGCTGGTCTTGTTCCTCGTCGATCAGCCGGACAATCCGTCTTCCGTATAAAACCGTGAAGATCAACGTGATTCCAAAGAAAACAAGGATTACTTCCTGAAACGATCCGCCCATGTGTAGGATGAGGAAGAAGGCGAGGAGCACCGTCAGAAAATACGTGGTACGCCAAACCGAATACACCTGAATCTGGCCCATGATTTGTGGCACAACAGTACACAGTGTTTGGAAACGATCGACAAACGGTGTAGTAAGGGCGAGCATGACGAGGCTCGCGGGAACAGGGGCAACAAGCAAGGCAAGGCTACAACCTCCGACCATGGCCAATAGGGGAAAACTGGTCAAGGTGGTGATGGCCAGGCTTTTTCTCAGATAGGCTCCGATCAGAGACGGATGACGTGATCCGGCACGCAGCATGGCTTGGCCGCACCCCACGTCGGCCACACTGGCTGCCACAAAACCGAGCGCCCATGCCGTCGCCAAAAAACCATAGCCCTCGGGACCAAACCCACGCATCAACAGCACCAGGGTTAAAGCCCATAACATTTTCGTGGCACCATTCGCACTGGCCAGCCACAAAAGACTCTTCAGGGTAGTGTTCATTCGTTTTATAGTAAACCCCTGCCACTAGAAGCGGAAGGGCTGGGGACATGTTCAAAGCCAACGGCAGATCCATTGAAAAGAGGAAATGGGGCATGCGTCAAATTGCACTAGATACCGAAACCACTGGCTTAGCAGTCAGTGCGGGTCATCGGGTGATTGAAATTGGTTGTATAGAATTGATCAATCGTCGTATCACAGGTCAGCAGTGGCATCGGTATCTCAATCCGGATCGCCTGGTTGATCCAGGGGCAATGTTTGTGCATGGTATTCGCGATGAATTCTTAACCGATAAACCACGCTTTCACGAAGTCATGGATGAGTTTCTCGCTTTCCTAGGGGACAGTGAACTCATTATCCACAATGCGCCCTTTGATCTTGGATTTCTTAACCATGAACTACGTCTGGCAAAATACAAGCAGACGAAACGCCTAGAAGATAAGTATACAATCACCGATACACTTGCGCTGGCACGCACACGGCATGTAGGCCAGAAAAACTCTCTGGATGCCCTGTGTAAACGCTACAAAGTAGACAATTCTCACCGTGATCTCCATGGTGCTTTGCTCGATGCGGAGATTCTGGCAAAAGTCTATTTGTCCATGACCAGAGAGCAAGCCAGTCTTTTGGACACAGAAAATACAACCACACAGGTAGAAAAACCCACAACCGTCCGTATTCTCACAAACCGTGCTCCGTTACAAGTTGTACCACCCACACCCGAAGAGGCAGCGGCACATCAGATACAATTGGCAGCCATTGACAAAGCAAGCGGGGGCCGTTGCTTGTTTCGGGCCGTAGAAGAGGCAGAAACAGGTGAAGTCGCTGTTACGACGCAACCATAACCCAAAGGGCAGCTTTTATGAGAGTCTTGGCGGGTGATATTGGTGGTACCAAAACCCTTCTGCAAATCGTTACGAGAGAAAAGGGGTATTGTCATTCGTCGCATACTGCTCGGTTTGATAGTCGCGCTTGGTCGAATTTCATACCGATCGTAGAAGAATTTCTGCGAACAGCACCCCCTCCTGTACCAGAGGTTGCCTGTTTTGCCGTGGCTGGTCCTGTGGAAGGATCCCGTGCACAGTTGACCAATCTCCCTTGGGAACCTTTGGATGCTTTTCGCTTGGCGCGTCATTTTGGACTGCATCGGGTGCGGTTGATCAATGATTTTTCAGCGGTTGGATATGGGATTGAAGGGCTTTCGGAGACAGAATGGGTCACGCTCCAAGCAGGCCAAGCGCGGTTGCGTGCACCACGTGCCCTTTTGGGAGCGGGTACCGGATTGGGCCAAGGCATCGCAGTATGGGTCAATGACCGCTACGAACCGTTAGATACAGAGGGTGGTCATGTGGATTTTGCACCCGTGGATGAAGAACAGGATCGTCTCTTACAATTCCTGAGAATCCGATACGATCATGTGAGTTATGAACGTCTGCTCTCTGGTGCGGGGTTGATGGATATCTATCAATTCTTTTGTGGAGCCATCCACGAAGCCTCTGCTATTTCCGCCGCCGCACTGGCAGGGAGTGATCCGATTGCGGTTCATGCGTTGCGTTTGTTTGCCAGAATCTACGGCCAGCAAGCGGGCAACCTGGCGCTGACTTGCCTTGCGCGTGGGGGCGTTTATTTGGCGGGTGGGATTGCACAATACATTTTGCCTTTCTTACAAGACGGAGCATTTCTCCATGCCTTCCGATCGAAAGGACGCATGGAACCTGTGCTACGAGAAATCCCTGTACATGTCATTCTCAATCCGCGTGTTGGACTCCTAGGGGCTGCGCTTGTGGCTGTTTGATTGCTGTTTTAGATTGCCCCCTCTGGAGGAGAGGGGGTTGGGGAGAGGTGGCCGCTGTTTTTGATGCTGCCTTTTTTGATCCAGCCGCCTTTTTTGATCCCGTTAGCGAACACCATATACAAGGGTGACAAGTCAAAAGATCAACCTATCCCCAAACCCCTCTCCGATTCATCGGAGAGGGGCTTACGCTGAAAACAAGATGACCATTTTATATATCTTTTTCTTGATCAACAGGGTTATGACACGTGCCAGCCAGGGCGCTCTTTTTCCGTTGTCGCCTTGTCCAGCACCAATAGGTGCGCGTCGAGTGCTTTCAGTTTCTGACGCATTTTTGTTGGATATGTGCGGGATCGATGATCCGTGGTCGTAGTTTTGATAGATTCGTAGGCTGTTCGAGGTGTAGAACCACACGCAATGCACAGGCGTTGGCTATCCGATGAGCCATTTCTCTTTCATGATCGACCGTTGCGTGTAGTTTCGCGGGAATGATGACAGCCAAGGTACAGATAAAAAGACCAGTCATCGTATTTGCTAACGTGCCAATGCTCAGGAAAATCAAAGGTCAGTCCGTCTACAAGATAGCTTGGCATCTTTATTCTCCCAATTCTAGGAATCGATCGGACTGTTTCAGTTCTTCGTCCACCAACGTCAGATCTCCTATGTCCTCCATACTCGATCCTTGTTGAATGATTACACCGTTGTCGGATTCGTGAAGGCCAAAAAAACGAGCATCAGTCAGTGCGTTATCTGAAGAACGTTTCTTGTTGGATAACAACATGTCAATCTCACGCAGTAGAAACAGGCTGTGTGTTGCGATAAATACCTGAATGCCCATACCGCACAAAGACAAAATAGTTTCCGCAACGCATCTGATAAGGGTAGGATGAAGGTTGGCCTCAGGCTCATCCCAGAATAAGAATCCCTTGTCAAACAATACGCTAGTTGCAATTAACCTGGCGACAATTCCCAATTTCCGTAATCCCTCAGCAACCAAAGATATTTCCATGCGACCTTGGGCGTTTCTCAGATAGAACCGCCCACCATGATCCAATTCGATGGATCCGCGCATAGACAGTTCTAAGGGTGCTAAGAGTTCCTTGATTCTTTTCTCTGTTGGTCCTCTCCGTAGCGGAGCTCCCAATAGAGAGCAAGTATCTCGCCAGGTTTCCTCGAATTCTAGATAACCCAAGTTGCCACCTATGACCACCATCAGAATCCTTCCAAGAGGTAATGGATTAATGTAGCCTTATAGTAATCAATCTATTGGTTGCCGATGGGGAAGTAAAATGGACGAGATGATTATAGTAACATATTGTATCTG
>CAIJYR010000017.1 GCA_903824965.1 uncultured Thiotrichales bacterium | reverse complement strand
TGGGGCGCTTCCTCAACTCCAAGCTCTGAAAGCGGCAGAGGCACAGACAAGGTTCGGGTAACTACGAAACGGTCTGCTGCAAGGTTCGCAAGAGCCGAAGCTGCGTTGCAACCTGGCAGCGAGGGGAGCCACACCGTTTGATACTTGAGCGGTGTGCGTCACTAGGCCCGTCAGGGCTGACAGCCGGGAAAGACCGGCACCTTAGTTACGAACGAAAAGACGGCTACCCAAAACCGTCTCCTTTCATCCCCGCCCTCAAGGGCAAGGTTTCTCGGAGACATTGATGATACAGCCAGAGACCAAGCCGAAGATTATGATTGTTGACGATGCAGCGGCCAATATCAAGGTACTGCTCTCGATTTTATCGGAGGACTACCAACTTTTTGTCGCGACCTCCGGCCAACAGGCACTAGAAAGGCTGATCATCAAGCCGTGTGACCTCATTCTACTGGATATTATGATGCCTGGGATGAGTGGGTTTGAAGTGTGTGGTGCCTTGAAAGCGAACCAGACGCTGTGTGACATTCCTGTCATCTTTATCACCGGCGTTTCTGACCCCGAAAGCGAGAAAAAAGGGTTGGACTTGGGTGCGGTAGACTACATCTCCAAGCCGTTCAGTCCCGCAGTGGTCAAAACCAGGGTAAAAAACCACCTAACGCTGCAAACCACCCTCGCACAGCTCAAAAGTCAGAACAGGGCGCTCCAAGAGGCTGAGGAACTGCGCAAACAAGTGGAAGGAATTGCCCGTCACGACATGAAATCGCCCCTCAATGGCATCGTTGGTTTTGCCGAGTTTTTGCTGACTGCCACAGACATTCCAGCGTATCACCAGGACAGCCTGCGGGTCATCCGGCAAGAGGGGCTGCGTGCCCTTCACATGGTCAATCTGTCCTTGGGATTGCTGCGGATGGAACAGGGCACTTTTACCCTCGCACCCAAGGAAGTGGACTTGATTCCTATTTTTTGTGACTTGCAGTGCGATTTGGATATGCTGATTCAAGGCAATCGACTGTCTTTACGGGTGCTTTTGGGAGAGCGTATCGTCTGCAAGGAAGAGCAATTTATGATTTGGGGGGAAGAATTGCTTTGCTTCTCTGTCTTTTCTAACCTTCTAAAAAACGCCCTTGAAGCATCCCCAAGAGGGAGTCCAGTCACAATTACCCTTCAAAGGGAAGAGTCTATGAATGCAATACGAATTCACAACCATGGTGCCATTCCTGAGCAGATTCGGGAACGTTTTTTTGAGAAATACGTAACCTGTGGTAAGAGCACAGGCACTGGGTTTGGTACCTATTCCGCACGATTGATCACGGAGGCACAGGGCGGTACTATTCACTTAGAGCCTGTTGATGCAAATGAGACCTGCATCGTGGTTCGTCTACCCGGCATAGAATTACCGCCCGACGATCGTTTCTGTCCCCTGTAGGATCGCTGCATAGTGCGTTATCACAGAAGTACGACGACACGGGCACACTACCACTCCTAAACCACCTCATGGCCAAAGCCAGGGGGTTCTCGTGGGTTTACGGTGAATGCAATGCACTTCCCCTCTATTCCGATGGTAAACGCCTGCGTGTGCGTAAGCAGAACCGCCCTGTGGTGCCTACTCCTGGCTTCGCTGTATTGGATCGAGGCTGCGGTGGCGGGGGACGATACCATTCGCTTTTCCCTCTACGGAACATTGGGTCTGACCCATGATGACAATCCGAACTGGATACCGGTGAGAGATCTGAGCCAACGGCCGAGAGGCCAGTCTAGTGACTCGCGGGTCATGGACAGCCGATTGGGTGCTCAGATCAATGTTCGTTTGAATGATTCCGTGGATCTGATGGTACAAGCAGTGTTGCGGAAACAGGTCGATAGCTCTCCAAACAGTGCTCTAGACTGGGCTTTTGTCAATCTTCATCCAATGTCCACGGTGGATGTACGTCTCGGTCGGGTGGGCTACGATGTGTTCTTGATGTCAGATCATCGCAACCTGGGCTATGTCTATCCTTGGGTGCGTCCACCCATCGAGTTTTATGGATGGGTACCCATGTACTCGGTGAACGGTGGTGACATTGCCTATTCCCTAGAAGAGGGGTCGGTTCATTGGCGCTTTAAAGCCCAAGGAGGGATGGCAGGTCTGAAATTTCCAATGGGAAAGAATGGGCCTGATTATTACTTCAGGAGCAGTGATGTATGGAGTTTGACCACAGAGCGGGAATCAGGCGCTTGGCGAACGAAACTTGGATATTCGCAAATACTCATCGGGCCTGATGCTCCGATTTTGGAACCACTGCAAGCCGGACTACAACAGGTGGCCGGTGCTGGCATTCCAGGGGTCAGTGGTGAATCCAGTGCTTTGCTCACTCAATTGACCTATAAGGGTGTCAAGCTGCGCTATGCCAATTTTGGTGTTGCCTATGACGATGGACTGTGGCAGGGACAGGCAGAATTGGGACGGGTGAACACGAGCGCAGATATGGTATCGAATGGTACGATGGCCTATGTCGGTGTTGGTCGCAGATTTGGAGATTTTACTCCGTTCGTTCTGCTGAGCGGCATTCAATCCAATAACCCTGTCAAGCAACCCGTGGCCAATTGGGCACCCTTTGGCCTATCCGGTCTGCAAGCTACCGCCCTCTCAGCACTCAATTCCACTCGTTTCCATCAAGAAACAGCATCCATCGGGCTGCGTTGGGATTTTAGTAGTCACGCCGCCCTCAAGGCACAGTGGGACTCTACCCATGTCCATGCAAACGGCTATGGTCTATGGTACCAAGCGGCTGGGGCAGCCGTACAAAATGATGCGCAAGTCAACCTGTTCTCCGTCACGGTAGATTTTATCTTCTGACAGGACACCATGAATCATTATCCCGTTTGTCTTACTAAGCGCACTCTTCAGCGATTGGTTCTGTGGGTACTGCTCTGTACTGCCTGGATCTCCTGTGCTGTTGCTGGTGATATCGTGGTGATTGTGAACAAAGACAATCCCGTGACGGCTATGGATCCTGTTCAGGTTTCCAATTTGTACCTGGGGAGAAGCCGTATCTTTCCCAATGGTCGCGTTGCAGAGGTGATTGACCAACCACGAGATGCACAAGTACGCGGACAATTTTCAAGCTGCTCAATGGGATGTCGTTGAATACGGTCAATGCCTTTTGGGCACGTTTGTCGGTCAGTGGGAGAGTGTTGCCGCCGTTGACAAAATCGGACAGCTTGGAAGTTCTGACAATCGTAGAGAACAACCCGCAAGCCATTGGCTATGTAGACAATGCTGTGTTGCCCGCACAGAAAGTCATCGCGGTTTTACAACTGCATGAATAATTTCATGAATCATTTCTTTGGCAGACCTGGTTTAGAGCGACGTTTTGTCTCCACCGTTGGGTTGGGCATGGTGTTATTTTCTGTTTTGGCTGGATCCAATGTGTACCTCTATTCCTTTCATCAAAAAATCGAAGAGACCAACGAACTGCAGAAACAATTGGTAGCCACGGTTCAGTCACAGGCCGAAGTAGGGGTTTTTACGCAAAACGAACCCATTCTTACGGATGTCATTCGGAGTTTGTTGATTAATCCCATCATCTTAGCGGTACGCATTGAAGGCACGGAACATTTTAGTGCAGAAGAATCGAAGCAATCAGGCGTCTATTTTAGTGAGGGAATGCGTTATCCTCTGTTCTCACCCGTCGATCGTAAAGAACCGTTGGGTTCTTTGGTGGTGGTACAGAACCGTGATCGTGTGAATGAATCCGCCACCAGTCAGTCTCTTTTTTATGCACTGCTGATGGTGTTACAAACCGTGATGGCTACCGTGATTCTGGTGTTTGTGTTCCGACGACAGGTTGGCGAGCCTGTGACACGGTTGGCCAATACAATGAAGGACATCAAACCAGGCACTGGTGTCTATTTGCCGATAGAAGATCAGCACCAACACGACGAAATCGGCCTATTGTCGAGCTGTGCCAATGCGTTATTGACTGCAACCGAGGAAGCCCTGGAGACCGCCCAAGCGGCCAATCGTGCCAAAGGTATGTTTCTCGCCAACATGAGCCACGAAATCCGCACGCCTATGAACGGCGTGATGGGGATGATCGATTTAGCCCTGAACACCGAATTGCCTCTCAAAACACGGGATTATCTCCTACAAGCCAAGCGATCTTCCCAAATCCTGCTCCATGTCATCAATGACATCCTTGATTTTTCTAAAATCGAGGGTGGCAAGCTTGCCTTGGAGTCGTTGGATTTCCGCCTCGGAGATTTGTTAAGCGATTCTGTTAGCTTGTTCAAACAAAAATCCCTGGGCCGAGACATTGAACTCGTTGTCTCTGCCCCCCCGAACGGCTTAGGGGTCTTGGTGGGCGACCAGTTGCGTTTACAGCAGATCCTCGTCAACCTCACCAGCAATGCCATTAAGTTTACCAAACAAGGCGAGATCATCCTGTCCGCCCAACCCGTAGAAGTGACAGAGGACACGGCACGTCTGCATTTTTCCGTGCGGGATACAGGCATTGGTATGAGCGAAGTACAGCAAGCGAGGCTGTTCTCGCCCTTCATGCAAGCGGACGACAGCACCACCCGCAAATTTGGCGGAACGGGTCTTGGGTTGAGCATTTGCAAACGTTTGGTCGAACTCATGGGGGGGGAAATTTGGCTGGAAAGCCAACCCGGACAAGGCAGTACCTTTCATTTTACGGTGGTGTTGGGTCGGCGATCAGAAGCACCCGCTCATCCGCCGCTCACCATGCCGCCCGAATTGCAAACCATTAAGACCCTCGTGGTGGACGACAACGATACTGTACGCATCGTCTACACAGAGACCTTGCGCCATTTTGGGATGACCACGCATGCTGTCTCGGGCGGTGAGTCTGCATTGCACACATTGCGCGAAGCGATTGCCCAAGGGAGTCCCTACCACCTGATCTTCATGGATTGGTGTATGCCCGGGATGGATGGCCTCGAAACAGCCCGTACCATTCAAAACGACCCTGACATCACTACGCCGAAGATGATTCTGTGTACCGCCTTTGGCCAGTTGGAAGCCGAGCGTGAGGCAAAACGCCTACAACTCGATGCCTACTGCATCAAACCCCTCGCACCCTCTGATCTGCTGAATACGGTGCTGAATGTCTTCGGCAAACCGTTGCCCGTTGCCGCGCATTCTGAACGTATCACGGACAGGGCAGCCCTCCGTCGTGCCTTGGAGGGTGCTCGGGTATTGCTTGCAGAAGACAATGAAATCAATCAACAAGTGGCCACCGAGATGTTGCAGAGTGTGGGTATTCAGGTCGATCTGGCACCCAATGGCAGAGAGGCACTCCATAAGGTGATGGAAACAACGTATGACCTGGTGCTGATGGATATCCAAATGCCAGAGATGGATGGGTATAGCGCCACCCGTGCCATCCGCGCCGCCTCCCGTACCTTGCCCATCCTCGCCATGACCGCCCACGCCATGGCCAGTGACCAAGAAAAATCGATCGCGGCAGGCATGAACGATCATCTCTGCAAACCCATTGATCCCGATCGGTTGTTCTCGCTCTTGATGAACTATATCCAACCCCGCGATCAACCCCGCGATCAACCCCGAGCGCACCCGCAAGCAAAGGCACAAACGCTGCCGGAGCAAAACATTTCGCAAGGGGATATGCCTGGGATCGATCGCCTTTCTGCCTTACGGCGAGTCATGGGCAAACAGGCATTGTTTGAAAAATTGTTGTTCGATTTTCATCGAGAGGAGGCTGCCAGCGCAGAGGCTGTGCAACACTGTCTTCTCCAAGGGGAACCAGAACGGGCCAGGCAAATCGTTCACCGAATCAAGGGGATAGCAGGTAATCTCGGAGCGTATGGTGTGTACGACACTGCCAATGCACTGGAATTGTCCCTCGCCCAGGGGCAAGAAAGCGAGTGGTCTGCACAAACCAATGCTTTCACGCACGCTTTGCAGATCGTTTTGTCCAGCATCGCCGATCTGAAAGCAAAGACCCTACAGAAGAGTAAGGAGAGTAAGGCGCACCGCACTCTAGAAGGTGCAGAAGATACAAAGGACGCAGAGACGGAAACCTTACGGGTCACTTTGCTAAAACTAGTCGAAGCGTTGGAATCTTTCGATGCACAAGCGGGCATGCTTTTCGATACGATTCAACCTTTGTTGATCCGTGCAGGGTTCCACCAGGAGGTTGAACAGATGCGTGTACAAATCGATGCCTTTCAATTCAGGGAGGCGCATGCTGCTTTGCTAGGGATTACGCTGCGATTGGATCGTTCCTAGTGCCGCGCCAACCAGGTGCACGGTAACATACGCAAAGTAACCAAAGCCTCTTCGTAGTCAAAGAGTTCAATATGACGCAGAAGCGTTTCTCCGGACACACCGAGGGCGCTCCCTAACAACGTAGCGTGTTCCCGTGCCAGATCGTTCGCAGCCATGTCTCCCTGGATGAGGAAAGCTTCCAACTGCTTGAGTACCGTCGAAAGGTGGCCTTCTTCGATAGGAAGGGAGGTCTGCGGAGCGGACACACCCTTCAACACGTCCTGCAGTGCATCGATCAACTGCGACATGACACCAATCACCCTCTCCCCCTGCTGGCGAATCTCGTCCCAATCGTCGTTCTGATCAAACGCAGCGTGCAGTGCCTGCGCAGAGTCATACACCCCTTTCGCACCCAAGTTGCCTGCCGCCCCTTTGAGCGTGTGTGCAAGACGCCGACCCTCCGTACGGTTGTGGGCCAACAAGTGTTCTCGGAGGTGTTGCACATCGTATACATGGTGCTGGAGAAAGATCCCCAACACACGTAGATAGGTCGCCATGTTGCCGCGCACAACACGCAATCCATACTCCACATCCAAACCAGAGACAGTCCGCAATCGATCGTGCCAAACTGCCTCTCCCTCCTCGTGGCTCGTTGGCAGCACTTCAATAATCGGCAGCCATTTCAGCAAGGCTGTATACAGTGCATCGGGATCGACTGGTTTTGCCACAAAGTCATTCATTCCCGCAGTGGCACAGGTGCGACGATCTTCCTCGAAGGCATTCGCTGTCATGGCAAGAATCGGTATGTCCTGTCCTTTCGGGAGCGTGCGAATGATACGGGTTGCTTCCAGTCCGTCCATCTCCGGCATCTGTACATCCATCAAAATCAGATCGTAGTCAGCAGATTGTACCTTTTCTACCGCTTGACGACCATTTTCCGCAACATCCACAGTAAGATGGGCTGCGTGTAATAGATCCATTGCCACTTCTCGATTAACCTCGTTGTCTTCTACCAAGAGCAATCGATAGCAACCATTTGCATCGGCCCCTGCCTCCGGTGGCTTGTGTACGAGGGCACGCTCACGTAGTTGCATTTCTGCATCCCCACGGGGGGTAATCAGGGTAGAAGCGGTCGTCCCTTGCCCACGCAGGAGCTGCGCGGTGAACCAAAAAGTGCTCCCTTGATCTTGCTGACTCTCCAGGCCCACCTCACCCCCCATCAGGTGTGCCAAATGCCGTGTAATGGCCAAACCCAACCCTGTGCCGCCGTATTTACGGGTTGTTGAGGCATCCACTTGCTCAAAGGCATCAAACAGTTTTGACAATTTCTCAGGTGCGATACCGATCCCTGTATCCTGCACAGTGAATCGAATCAATACCCTGTGATCGGTTTCTTCCAGTGGTTGGGCCCGCAAGAGAATATGCCCCTTTTGGGTAAATTTGAGGGCATTGCTCGCATAGTTGAGCATGGCTTGACGCAGTCGGGTGGGATCGCCACGCAGCCAAAGACGGGGGGCATCCACTTGCATGATGATCTCGATTCCCTTCGTTTTGGCAGTGTCTGCGATCAGCGAGTGGACATGATCCATAATGGCACCCAGCACAAAATCCGTCTCCTCCAATTCCAATCGACCGGCATCAATCTTGGAAAGATCCAAAATGTTATTAATAATGGAAAGCAAATGACGTGCTGCTGTGTCAATTTTGTCTAACCGTTCTGCTTGTTCTACGCTTGGATGGGTGCGTTGCAACAGGTGGGTCAACCCCAGGATGGCATTCATGGGGGTGCGAATCTCATGGCTCATGTTCGCCAGAAAAGCACTCTTGGCGCGGTTGGCGGCCTCTGCGCGTTCGCGTGCTTCTGCCAGCGCAAGTGTGCGACTTTCCACCAATTCTTCTAGGTGATCTCGGTAGCGATCCAGTTCATCGGCCAGGCGTCTTTTTTCCGTGATGTCCTCTTTGACCGCAACATAATGCGTGATCTGTCCGTTGGGCTGACGAATGGGAACCACAATGGCAAATTCTACATATTCGGTACCGTCCTTGCGGCGATTGTAGATCTCTCCCTTCCAGGGTTGACCACTGCTTAGGGCCTTCCACATCTCGGCAAAGGTTTTTTGGGGTGTTTTACCTGATTTGAGGATCCTGGGGTTGCAACCCAACACTTCCTCACGGGTGTAGCCTGTACTGCGGACGAATGCCTCGTTGACATACTCGATCTGTGCATCAAGATTCGTGATCACGATGCTTTCTGGGCTTTGTTCAACGGCAAGCGAGAGTTTCCGCAGTTGATCTTCGGCGGTTTTGCGTGCTGTGATGTCGCGGGAGATTCCGAAGAGGCCAATGACCTTTCCCTGCGCATCGCAGAGCGGCCCTTTGGTGGTGAATAAGGTACGTTTTTCGCCGCCTGCTGTCTCGATTTCTTCTTGGAAGGTCAAGATACGGTTGCCCGCCATGACCTGTTCATCTTCGCGCTTAATCTGCGCGGCTTGTGCGGGGGGAAAGATCGCCGAGGCATCTCGGCCCAGCACATCCTCCGGGCGACAGCCAACCATGCGTGCTGCCTCCCGATTGACCAGCAAAAGCCGCCCTTCCGTATCTTTTGCGATGATAGGATCGGTGGAACCTTCGGCAATGGCGTTCAGCAGTTGCAAAGCACGTGTTCGCTCTGCCCGGATGGCACGCTCACGTCGATGGGTGGTCGATTTGTGATGCTGATAGAACAGCAATACCCCCACGAGCGCCATCGCCAAGGCAATCAGGCCGGTCAACGCAATCCAAAGAATGTCCCCCAGACTTGCTGCATAGATCTCTGACTTGTCCACTTTGGCCAACAGAAACCAATCGGTGTTGGGGAGGTGGCGCATGACCCCAATCGAGGGGAAACCTCGGTAATCACGCCCTTCCACCGGACTGTCCTCCTGTACCTCACCACGCAACACCTTTGCCGTCAATAATTTCTGCTCACTGATTGGCAAACGCAACTTTGCCGCCCCCTGTGGCAGGTGACGCAGTTGATTGAGGTACAGCACTTCGTTTCCATCCCGTCGGAACAGGACAATCTCACCGCTAGCACTCGGTACGGGCCAGGTTTGTAGGGAAGGAATATTGTCAATCAGGTAGCTCACAGGATCGCGATTCGTACTTCCCCCCGCCTCATGCCAACGATGGGAAAATTCAATCCAAAAAGAAAGGGGAGCGACGACATTGAGGTTGGCATCGTTTTGATCGAACCAATCGGTGATCTGTCGGACTTTGAGATCCGCTATGGTGTGCAATAACGTAACTTCCTTGTCCTTTTGTTGTTGGAAGGTGTGCAAAATGCCGCCCACAGTCAACGCACCAATGACCAGAGTGAGCAGTACCACCGGAAGGGCCAAAGGTCGTGGATCCACGACGGACTGCGAAGCAACACCAACCTGGTTCTGCATCAAGCGGTGCAGCAGGAGGGCCGTTACAAAAACCGCTGCCCAATCCTTGAGAATGCTCACCAGGGCAATCTGCGCAGGATCGCTGAACCGCCACGCCACCGCTTTGTCAGAAACCAGAATCCAAAAAGAGGCAAAGGTCGCGTAAAACAGTACCACCGTCAGGGCTGGAACCGCTGTCTGACTTTTGGCATCACTCGGTGGCGTTGGGTACGGTGGATCGATTTGCATGTGGGATCCGCAAGATACGGCACAACAAAGGCCACACCCATTGCAAGCGGCATGGCCCCCAGACAGCTTACGGCTGCGAATGTCCCGAGCGACTGGATTCTCCGGGTTGCCACCGAAGGTTGAGATCCCGCGCCGCCTTGACATCATCCAACCGACGCACGGGCAAGCGGTGCGGTGCGCTACGAAGTTGTTCTGGATGGGTCGCGGCCTCCTCCAAGATGGCTGCCATGGCGTCTACAAAGGTATCCAGGTCTTCTTTGGCCTCGGTTTCGGTCGGCTCGATGAGCAGACACTCGGAGACCAACATCGGAAAATACGTGGTAGGCGCATGAAAACCATAATCAAGCAACCGTTTGGCAAAATCCATGGCCGTCGTATTGTACTTCGCAGACGGATGACGAAGGGTGAGCGCAAACTCATGACTCGCCCGCCGCTCTGGAAAAGCAGGTTCAAAACCAACCGCAGCCAACCGCACCAACAAATAATTGGCATTGAGGGTCGCATACTCGGCCACCCGTGCCATCCCTTCCCGACCCAGCATCCGCATATAGGCATAAGCCCGCAGCAAAATGCCTGCATTGCCCGCGTGAGCCGATAACCGACCCATCGTACGGGGTCGTTCTTCTTCGGTCAGCCAGTGGTACTGTCGGCCGTCATATCCCACCATGGGTACCGGCAAGAAATCCGCCAGACGCTCGTTTGCGACCACAGGCCCGGCACCTGGGCCACCCCCTCCATGCGGGGTCGAAAAGGTTTTGTGCAAATTGATGTGCATGACATCAAAACCCATCTCAGCAGGTTTGACCTTCCCCAGAATGGCATTGAAATTGGCACCATCGCAGAACAACAAGCCGCCAGCCCGATGCACAATCTGTGCGATGTCTTGTATACGGCGCTCAAAGACCCCCAACGTCGAGGGATTGGTCAGCATCATGCCTGCCGTCTTCCCGCTGACCGCCCGTTCTAAGAGCGCAAGATCAACATCGCCTTGTTTGTCGGTTGGAATCTCACGCACCGCGAAACCACACATCGCGGCAGTCGCTGGATTGGTTCCATGGGCTGCATCGGGTACCAAAATCTCTGTCCGTGCGGTATCCCCCCGCGCTTGGTGGTAGGCACGGATCATGGCCACCCCTGCAAACTCCCCCTGCGCACCGGCCATCGGCGTGAGGGAGACCGCGTGCATGCCTGTGACTTCTTTCAGGAGGTTCTGGAGATCGTACAGACAAGCAAGAAAACCTTGTCCTAGGGAAGCATCGCTGTTGGGGTGACGTGCCAAAAAACCCGGCAACAAGGCTGCAGCATTCGCAGCGCGTGGGTTGTACTTCATGGTACAAGACCCAAGGGGGTAAAAATGCGTATCGATCGAAAAGTTGCGTTGGGATAAGCGTGTGTAATGGCGTACCACCTGCAGTTCGGAAACCTCCGGCAAGACAGCAGGGGTGGTACGCCGCAGTGCAGCCGGAATATCTGCAAGCGGCGGGTTCTGGGGGGTCTTTGCACGGCCAGAACGGGAACGCTCAAAAATCAACATGACGGTACTCCCAACAAGAGAATCCCGATCGTGATCCGAGGGTGATCCGAAGGGGTCGGGGTGGTTTAGACGGCTGTGATCAGTCGCGCCAAAGCGTCGTTTTTCTTCGGATCATCGTCTACAAAACGTAAGGTAATGCGCACAAAACGGTTTTCACTGCGGGACTCGATTACCTCAACGGCATTGACCACTGCGTTGAGGTCTCTCACTTGGATGGCAGGGGCATCTAGGGAGAGTGCGAACACCACCTGCTCCATGATGGCAGGCGCACCCTCCTCTTGGGGTACCACCGCCACAGCCCCATTCAAATCCAAACGCTGCACAAGACAACGAACCGCACGACCGCTGTAGCGAAGTTGCGCCGCAACCCGAGACAAAATGTGACGTCCTCGTTCGGCTTTGACCTCTGCCAATCCGCGATCCTTTTTTACCTCTTTTGCCTCTTGTGGGGGCGCGTCCACGAGTGAGCGCAGGGCATCTCCCGATGCAATCGGTGTATGGTCATGTACAGGCACCGGGCCTGCTTTGCGAGGCGCGTCCACGAGTGCCCTCAGGGCATCTCCCGAGGAAATCGGTGTATGGTCATGCGCAGGTACCGGGCCTGCTTTGCGAGGCGCTCCGGTCTCAGGGACAGGGGCGTTACTGTCTTTGGGTTCTTTCCGATAGCTAGCCGTCAGAATGGCCACCGACTCCGAAGTAGAAGCGGCAGAAACACGCCCATCCGAGTGAATGTTGCGACCACGACGCGTGAGCGCCTCCTGCATCTTCGTGATGAGGTTGTCAATGCTAAAGGGTTTGACCACGTACCCGTCGATCCCGGCTTGTACGGCCGCCACCACATGTCTTTTTTCACCACGGCTTGTCACCATCACAAAGGGCAGATTCTGAAAACGCTCGTCAGCACGCATCCACAACAGAAGTTCGCGCCCATCCACCTCTGGCATTTCCCAGTCGCACAACACGATATCGACCGGTTTGCTCACGAGAATATCCTGGGCATGACGGCCGTTCACGGCGTCCAGAACAAACACATTCGGAATGGTGGTCGACAAGCCACGGCGCACAAACTCACGGATAAAGGTGGCATCGTCGACTACCAACACGTTGAGTTTAGCCATTAAAAACACCTGTAGCATGTGTGAAAAGGATGTGGCTAATCTTAATCCCTATGCTACATGAGCACCACATCGAACTGTTCCTGGGTATACACGGTATCTACCTGGAGTTTAATGGGTTTGCCGATAAAGTCTATCAACGCGGCCAAGCCAGAAGACTCCTCCTCCAGCAACCGATCTACCACTTCTCGGGAGGCAAGGACAAGGAATTGATCCGGTTCAAACTGGCGTGCCTCACGAATGACCTCTCGGAAAATCTCGTACACCATGGTTTCGGTGGCTTTGACGAAGCCTCGGCCGTGACAATGGGAGCAGGGTTCGCACAAAATGTGTGCGAGGCTCTCTCGTGTGCGCTTACGCGTCATCTCTACCAGGCCCAGAGGAGAAACACCACCGATGTAACTCTTGGCATGATCCCGCTCCATGGCCTTCTCTAGGGCGCGTAAGACCTGGCGTTTGTGATCTTCCTCGATCATGTCAATAAAGTCGATGATGATGATGCCCCCCAGGTTACGCAACCGAAGCTGGCGTGCAATGGTCGCTGCGGCCTCTAAGTTGGTCTTAAAGATGGTTTCCTCAAAGTTACGGTGTCCGACAAAAGCGCCCGTATTGACATCTACGGTGGTCATCGCTTCCGTTTGATCGATGATCAGGTGTCCACCCGATTTAAGGGGCACTTTGCGTTCCAGGGCTTTCCGGATCTCTCCCTCTACACCATGGAGGTCGAAAAGGGGATATTCTCCCGTATAGTGTTCGATGCGTCCTACGATTTCGGGCACCAGTTGTTCTGAAAAATGGCATACCCGTTGGTGGGTTTCCCGGGAGTCGATCAGCACCCTGTCTACGGTTTCGCCTACCAAATCCCGTAGGCAACGCATTGTTAGGGGGAGATCTTCGTAGAGGATGGTACTTGCAGACTCGGTACATGCCCGATCAAAAATCGAGACCCACAGTCGTTGCAGAAATTCGAGATCTCGGTGCAAAGCAACATCGCTCACACCCTCTGCGGCCGTGCGCACGATGATCCCCCCCTTCCGGTCGGGTACCTGCTGTACCAAGTCTCGTAACCGCATACGCTCCGCCTCACTCGCGATCCGTTGCGACACTCCCACACACTCCACTTTGGGGATCAGTACCAGGTATCGGGAGGGAAGCGAAATGTTGGTCGTCAGTCTGGCCCCTTTGCTGCCTAAGGGGTCTTTCACCACTTGGACCAACAACTCCTGCCCCTCGCAACACAGCGAAGAGATGCCCACCCCCTGGTGACACTCCCCTGCGGGTTCCTCGCCCCCCGAAAATTGAATGTCCGATGCGTGCAAAAAGGCAGCACGATCCAAGCCAATGTCCACAAAGGCTGCCTGCATGCCCGGAAGGACACGCGAAACACGACCCTTGTAGATGTTCCCCACCAGGCCCCGTTTGGCCACTCGCTCTACAAAGACCTCTTGCAGAATGCCGCTCTCCACCACCGCAACGCGTGTCTCCTGTGGAGTAACGTTAATCAGGATCTCCTCACCACTCATCAACGTCTCCGAAAAACCCAGCCTTTAGTTAGGGCACTGAAATAAAAAAATGAAATAGGCAGGTGAGTCTTGTACTGGACAAACACAGTCCGACAGAACAGACGTAGGTTGGTCAACCTTGTGCTTCGCCTCTCAGCGGAGGGGGTGGCACAGCGCGATCTGTTCCGTGACGATTTGCTGTACCCAAGCACTGCTTCTTTCGCGCTCCAGGAGTGCACAGCGGGCACGCAACAGCACGACCGTCATATAGTACAGCTTGAAAGCGATCGCCATCACCAGCAGTGGCCAGAGAATGCTCGGATGAATGGTAGGTTTGCCAAGGCGCAGGATGGAAGAAGGTTGGTGTAGGGTATTCCACCAGACCACCGAGAAATGGATGATGGGTATATTAACTACGCCGACCAAGGCCAACAGAGCACTTGCCCGTGCCCCTGCACGTCGATCGGGAATGGCTGCTTGGAGGGCCATAAAACCGAGGTACAAGAAGAGCAAGAGAAGCTCCGAGGTCAGGCGTGCATCCCACACCCACCAGGTACCCCACATCGGTTTGCCCCAGAGTGACCCTGTGGCCAATGCCAAAAAGGTGAACCACGCACCCAAGGGTGCTGAACTGGCTGCAATCACTTCTGCAAGCCGCATTCTCCAGACGAGACCCACAGCCGCCGATCCTGCCATCACCAAATAGACAAAAATCGACATCCACGCAGCCGGAACATGCAGGTACATGATTCTTGTACTGGCACCTTGGTACTGGTCCAGAGGGGCGATGAACAGACTCCACCCCAGCCCAACAGCCAACAAAACGACGGTGGACGCTCCCAACCAGGGTACCCACCGTCCTGCAGTCACATAGAAGTGTGGTGGGGAAGCCAGTTTGTGAAACCAGCCCTGTACGGCAGCCCATGACATAGCAACATTCACCCCAAAGAGCACGATCTCTGTGCATTGTACCCGATTTTGCGATCCTGCTAACATCCGTGAAGGGGCGGATTGTGAACGATTTTTTGGCAGAAAAAACGCGACCCTTGGTGCAATCAGATGCAATCAAGGGTCGCGTTATCAGGATTGGTATCAACGACCACCCCCTCGATCCATAGGAAACCGAGGGGTTTGAGGGACAGTCTTTTTACGGGGACACGCATGCCTCCCCTCAGACCCCTTCAATAGATATTTTGAATCTGGAAACGGAGTTTGGTTTCTAGGATGGGATGGTCATTCCGTTCAAAGAATCGCCGCGTGCAAGCGCATTGATCAACCAACCTGGCTTGCGACCCTTGCCGGTCCAGGTTTGTGTATGATCCTCTGGGTTACGATACTTCGGTGGCGATTTGCTTGCATTTTTGCGACCCTCGCCTTTGGCAGCCCGTTTGGCACGAGTGGCTTGCAACTCATCGACCGAAAGTTTGTGTGCGCTCATCAGCTCACGCACCTGCCTCATGACAGAACGACGCTTCTCACGCTCTTCCCGATAGCTGTCCTTCTCTTTCTGCGCTTCTTTCGCCTTGAGCTCCCTTGCGAGACGCTTGTTCAGCTCTTGTAATTCATCGATTGATAACTCGTTCAGCTCGATACCCATGATAATTGTTGCCTCTTGGTGGTTGCTTGGTGGTTAGAGAGTAACCGGTCTTCTTATTCTAATCGACTTCTAAGAGAATATGCAATATCGTTTGTATCTTCTCCTGCGATTTTAGCGGGCACCTCTGATTGGATACTCCCCTGCCTGGAATGCCATGATTCCTTTTCTTGTGTCCCGCCTGACCAGTGCGCTGCTTGTCCTATCCGGCGTTTCATGTGCGGTCTTTCTGCTCCTCCACATGGTTCCTGGGGATCCTGTGGAGGTGATGTTGGGTGAATCCGCCGCGCCAAGCGACCGCGATGCACTGCGGGCGAGTCTTGGATTGGATCAGCCATTGCTCGCACAACTGTGGCACTATTTCGGATCTCTCCTACAGGGCGACCTAGGGAGCTCACTACATTCTCGACGCCCTGTTGTCGAATTGATCGCCGAACGATTTCCGGCCACCGCTGAGCTTGCAGCGGCTGCTTTGTGTGTGGCGCTGGCATTGGCGCTGCCCTTGGGTGTTACGGCAGCATTACGCCAAGGATCCCGCTGGGATCGAGGTATGATGGTGCTTGCACTGTTTGGCATGTCGGTACCGAGCTTCTGGCTAGGCCCGTTACTGGCCTTGCTCTTCTCGATAGCTCTGGGTTGGTTGCCGGTGAGTGGCAGGGAAGGGTTCAGCTCCATTGTCCTACCGGCACTGACTCTTGGTATTGGGATGGCCGCTATTCTGGCCAGAATGCTGCGCGGGGCCTTGCTCGAAATACTCTCCGAGGATTATATTCGCACGGCCTATGCCAAGGGTCTCTCGTCTGCCCGCGTCCTTTGGTGTCATGCACTGCCCAATGCAGCACTGCCTGTCGTCACTTTACTCGGCCTACAGCTTGGCACACTCCTCAGTGGAACCGTAATCACCGAAACGGTCTTCTCCTGGCCCGGAATAGGCAGTTTGATGGTGGAATCCATCAACCGTCGTGACTATCCCTCCGTACAGGGGTGTGTACTGCTGATCAGTCTGGTGTACGTGTTCCTCAATACGCTGGCCGATCTGGTTTGTGCGACCATCGACCCACGAATACGCTTAGGATCCAACACATGAAATGGGCTATCGCGATCTTGGGCCTTTGGGCACTCTGTGCGGTCACAGCCCCCTGGCTGCCCATTGATCCAACACGAATCGACCTTACCCACGTATTAGCACCCCCTGCGTTGGACAATTGGCTTGGTTGGGACGATTTGGGGCGATCTGTGTGGGCTCGACTACTGATGGGTGCTCACGTCTCGTTCTTGGTTGCGGTGGGCGTGGTGGTTTTATCTTCCATGGTGGGTGTCTTTTGCGGTACCTTCGCGGCCTATGTAGGGGGGGGGTGGGATCTTCTGGCGGTGCGAATCATGGATGTTTTTCTGGCCTTTCCTGGTATTTTGCTTGCCATTGCCATGGCGGGTGTATTGGGGCCAGGGATTGACAATGTGATCATCGCGCTGGGTACCGTAGGATGGGTGGGTTATGCGCGATTGGCACGTACACAGGTATTGTCGATCAAGCACCGTGATCATGTGCAAGCGGCCCAAGCATTGGGGGTGCGTCGATTGCCCATCCTTTTTCGGCATCTTCTGCCGCTCATCCTCTCTCCTCTCATCGTGGAGGCCACAGCCGGTATCGCAACCGTGGTGACGGTAGAGGCTGGTTTGTCCTTTTTGGGGTTGGGGGTGCAGCCCCCTGCGGCTTCTTGGGGCAGCATGATCCGAGACGGAACCCGTTACCTGTTGGTCGCACCGCACCTTGTGTTGGCACCGGGCATTGCTTTGGCGCTCGTGGTACTTGCAGTGAATCTGCTCGGAGATGCCCTACGAGACCATCTGGATGTGCGTGCCGTTCACAAATAACCTGATCCGTGCCCCTTTGGGGTCAGTTTCGCGGAATGGCTATAGGGGGCAACGGTTGTGAGGTCGTTCGGTAGGGTCGTTCTGTAGGATCATCGTTGGCTTCCAACAAGCAACCCGCTTATGGCACTGTGCCCTAGCAACGTACAGTGCTTGCCTTGCCCTAGCAATCGCATCCTCCACCGAAACCCCCGATTCTAGGGGGGCGATGCCAAAAGACGTGGCCACTTGTAAAAAGGTTTTTGCCAAGTCACTGTTTCGGTCATGAAATGCAATGCGTAGCCTTTCCACAACGGTATGTGCCGTGGGCAGAGAAAGGTTTACCAAGGCCAGCAAGAATTCATCTGCATGACTACGGAATATGATATCCCCAGTCCTTAGATGCGTCACAAGGAAATGGGCAATGTCCGCAATGACTGGTTCCTCACGGGAGGGGACGTGATACTCGTAGATTTTATGAGGATAATCCAGTTTCAACAAACATAAAACACTATTCTCTTTCTGTGTCTCCAACCGTTCTTGACACTGGTACAAACGAGCCAGCATGGTACGAGGATCAACCACACGCGTAATAGCATGGATATGAAGCAGCACCCCCGTCATTTCTGTTTGCAGAATCTCCACAAGTTCAAGAAACGCTCCCCGTGCTTTGAGAAAGGCATCATATTCCTCAAGAAAGGGGTGCTGGTCGCTCACGCCATGCTGTAACAGTCGGTTGGCGATGGTGTGCATATTGAAATGTAGCAGGCCAATCTGCTTAAAGATGGGAAACTGAGCTAGATAGGCAGGGGGCTGACCGTGGTACCACTTGCCGAACTCGCATTGAAGGTGGGCATCGTCAGAAGGGACATGCGCAGAGGCTGGACACACGAGCGCACGATGCCAATGGAGGAGCCAAGCAGTGTGCTCATGATTCACTTTTTCCAGACGATCTACAATACCCTGGAACTCGTATCGGGTTGGCATTGTGAGCGACATCGACACTGCCCTCCAGGTTTTTTTTAGGAATGGAGCGTTGTTGTAGGTACAATGTGTAGGTCTTCTAACACCATGCCACGCAAAATGACCCTGCCATTTCCGCGTTGTGCATAGAACTGTGAAGTCTCTGCATACTCGAACTGGTAGATGCGCCGCCACACCAACCCGCCCTCACTCCGTCGGATGCCAATGCGAGCGAGGGCAACAGTTTCGTCTAAGAATTGTACCCCTGCACAATCACAGGTCTGGCGCGAGAGGGCAATGGCCCTTTCTCTAGCACGCAGACTGTCAAAAAAGAACCAGGCCAGCAATGCGATGCCAACAAGCGCCCAGAACAATCCATCGATGTCCATTGCCCATTAACTCACTTCTTCTTGGTAGTGCTCTGCGATCTGGATCAACGCATCAAACCCTGTGAGAAAAGCATCGACGACTGCTGGATCGAAATGAGTTCCCCGCCTCTCGACAATAATCTCTCGTGCTTTATGGTACGAAAGTGGCGGTTTGTAGGGACGTTTCGTGATCAAAGCATCGAACACGTCGGCAAGTGCCATCAAACGCGCCGACAGCGGTATGGCTTCTGCTGTGAGTTGATCAGGATAACCCGTCCCGTCCCACCGTTCATGGTGTGAGCGTGCCATCTCTTGGGCGGTAGAAAGAAACGCTGCCGTTCTTCCGCTGCATTGCGTAGCCCATGCCATGGCATCCGCTCCGAGGCTGGCATGTTCCTTCATGATGTCCCATTCTGCATCGGTCAGTTTATCTTGCTTGCGCAGAATGTGTTCGGGAATCGCTATCTTACCGATATCATGCAAGGGTGCGACGCCAACGAACAGCGCAACAGTCTCGTCCGAGAGCATCGTGGAGAAGGTCGGATCCTGTCTTAACTGTAACGCCAAAACACGCACGTACTCTTGTGTACGAACAATGTGATGGCCAACAGAGGGATCACGTATTTCCGCAAGGTACGCCAAGGCCAGGACAACCTCCTGGAAGGTCTGACTTTCCGACTGATTCACAGGATTCGTCACCGATTCATGTGTCGCAATGCCGCCACGATGGCATCTCCCATTGCAGCGGTACCTACTAGGCGGTCTTTGTCCGTATAAATATCACGGGTACGCAAACCAGCATCCAATACCGAGCCAACGGCTTTTTCTACCCGGGTAGCCAGTTCGGGTGCATTCAGGGTGTAGCGCAACATCATGGCCACCGACAGAATCGTGGCAATCGGATTGGCAAGGTCTTTGCCAGCAATGTCTGGCGCAGAACCATGGATGGGTTCATACATGCCCTTGCCCTCGGCATTCAGAGAGGCCGAAGGCAGCATCCCGATCGATCCCGTCAGCATCGCTGCCGCATCGGAGAGGATGTCACCGAACATATTCTCTGTAACCATCACATCAAATTGCAGAGGATACCGTACCAGTTGCATGGCCGCATTGTCCACGTACATGTGGGAAAGTGCGACGTCCGGGTACTCCTGATGCACACGGTTCATGACCTCACGCCATAACTCGGTACATTCTAGGACATTGGCCTTGTCAACCGAACAGACCTTCTTTGTGCGTTTACGGGCTGTCTCGAAGGCTACTCGACCGATCCGCTCGATCTCTGACTCGCTGTATACTAAGGTGTTGAACCCTTGGCGCTCTCCATTTTCCAAAACGCGCACACCACGCGGTTGTCCAAAATAAAGCCCGCCTGTCAATTCACGCACGATGAGGATATCGAGTCCCGTCACCACTTCAGGGCGCAGTGTAGAAGCCGAGAGAAGCTGTGGATACAGCACCGCAGGCCGCAGGTTCGCAAACAGGCCCAGTTCTGAACGCAAACCCAGCAACCCGCGCTCAGGACGAATCGCATAAGGCAACCCTTCCCATTTTGGCCCACCGACCGCGCCCAACAAAACCGCATCGGCTGCTTTGGCCTGCTGCAGGGTCTCTTCAGGAAGGGGGTTCCCAGAGGCATCAATGGCTGCACCCCCGACCAAATACCCACGGATGGTCTCTATGTCAAGGGAAAAATCACCACGCAGCACGTCCAATACTTTTTCAGCTTCGGCCATGATTTCTACGCCGATGCCATCCCCTGGCAATATCAGGATCTTGTGACTCATACGTTGCCTTCAAAGGTCAAATCAAAAAGGTTTTAGGCAAACAACCAAGGCGCTTCTGCCCGACGACGGTTCTCGTAGGCGCGAATGGCCGTAGTATGTTGCAGGGTAAGTTCGATGTCATCCAGCCCATGAAGCAGACAATGGCGACGGTGGGGATCGATGCTGAACGGAATGCTTTCCCCCGCTGGGGTGACGATCGTACCCTGATGCAAATCAATGTCCAAGTGGTAGCCTGACGCTGTTTTTTGCTCTGCGTCAAACAAGCGGTCAACCGTCTCTTCCGACAGTAGGATGGGGAGCAGACCGTTTTTAAAACAGTTGTTGTAAAAAATATCCGCAAACGACGGGGCAATCAGCACCCGTATACCGTAGTCCGCGAGCGCCCAAGGTGCGTGCTCACGACTCGATCCACACCCAAAGTTCGCACGAGCAAGCAGGACGCTCGAACCTTGGTAACGCGCTTGGTTCAAGACAAAATCGGGGTTGCGAGAGCGATGGGTGCAGTCCATGCCAGGCTCGCCATGATCCAAATAACGCCATTCATCAAAAAGATACGGCCCGAAACCTGTCCTTTGGATGGATTTCAGAAATTGCTTTGGGATGATCGCATCGGTGTCCACGTTGGCGCGATCGATGGGTACCACAAGGCCATGGAGGGTAGTAAAGGGTTGCACGGTTTTCTCGCTCTCATTGCTTATCACGCTTATCGCGTTTATCGTCGGGTTCGATCTTACAGGTCGCGCACATCCACGAAATGGCCCGCAATGGCCGCAGCAGCGGCCATGGCTGGACTTACCAGGTGGGTACGCCCCCCCAGACCCTGACGGCCTTCAAAATTGCGGTTCGAGGTGGAAGCGCAACGCTCCTGAGGAGCCAGCCGATCGGCATTCATCGCCAAGCACATCGAACATCCTGGCGCACGCCACTCAAAACCAGCCGCACGGAATACGCTATCCAAGCCTTCGGCCTCTGCAGCGGCTTGTACCAGTCCTGATCCAGGCACCACCAAGGCAAGTCGAACGGTGGGCGCAATGGTACGGCCTCGAATCATCGCAGCCGCCGCACGCAAATCCTCGATACGCCCATTGGTGCAAGACCCGATGAATATTTTGTCCACAGAAATGGCCGTGATGGGCATATTCGCCGTCAGTCCCATGTAGGCGAGTGCCCGTTCCATGCCTGCCCGCTTGGTCGGATCGGCTTCGTTCGCGGGATCAGGTACCCGTTCGTCTATGGCCACGACCATCTCTGGTGAAGTCCCCCACGTCACTTGGGGCTTCAGCGCGGTAGCGTCGATGGCCAAAACCGCATCAAAGACCGCATCCGGGTCAGAACGCAAGGTGCGCCAGGCGCTCACAGCACGATCTAAGCTATCCCCTTGTGGGGCATAGGGTCGCTTTGATCCACAAAAAAACCCCATCGTTGTTTCAACCACGCCCACCAACCCCGCCCCCGCACCCCCGTCCCTGGCCCTGTTGCAGACCGGCATGCGACCATCCCTCCACCAAGACAC
>CAIJYR010000016.1 GCA_903824965.1 uncultured Thiotrichales bacterium | reverse complement strand
TCTCGATACCATGCGCAAACAGGGCGTTAATCCCTTCCAGGTACTGGTTCAGACTTTCCAGGGGGTCGTGCCTCAACCTCGCCTCAGTTGATGAACTAACATCTCCGGAGCGTCCCAACAACACCCTCCTGAGCAGTTACTACAAAAGTAAATAATGAAAGAATAATAGAAATCAGTAAAGAGTCATAAAGAAATGACAGAAATAATAATAAAGAACAGTCAAGCCCAGAAAATTACCTCTCCCCAACCCCTTTCCTTTCAGTAAAGGGGAAAGTTGAAAGTCAACAGCCTTCGAGGTATCGTATGAGTCTACATTTCCTTTCGAGACTTTTTAATCCACGATCGATTGTCGTGTTTGGTGCCAGCGATCGACAAGATGCCGTCGGCATGTTGGTTTTCCGCAATCTGATTGAAGGCAATTTCTCAGGCAATGTTTATGCCATCAATCCGAGGCATTCTATCATTCAAGGAAAGAAGTGTTTCTCTAGCATCGAAGAAATCGTTGAGCCTATTGATCTGGCTGTCATTACTACTCCAGCAACCGCTGTCCCATCGGTTATTGATGCTTGTGGGCGGAAAGGGGTACGTGCTGCGGTGATCATCTCTGCAGGGTTCCGCGAAACAGGAGAAAAAGGAAAAAAACTCGAACAGCAAGTGGTCGATATTGCTCGCCACTACGGTCTACGTTTTATTGGCCCAAACTGCTTGGGCATCGTTCGTCCAAAACTGGGCATCAACGCTACCTTTGATCATTCACTCGCTCGTCCAGGAAAATTGGCATTGGTTTCACAATCAGGCGCAGTTTGCTCAGCCATCTTAGACTGGGCACATGACAAAAACATCGGCTTCTCTAACATCATTTCTATGGGGAACGCTACCGATGTCAATTTTGGCGATGTTCTTGATTATCTTGTCTCTGACATGGAAACCGAAAGCATTCTGTTGTACATCGAAGGCATCTCAAACGCTAGGAAATTCATCAGCGGTTTACGGGCAGCCGCACGGGTAAAACCAGTCATTGCCCTCAAAGTGGGACGCCACCAAGCCAGTTCTGGAGCTGTAATGTCACACAGCGGAGCGTTGGTCGGCAGTGATAACGTTTTCACCGCCGCCCTCAAACGTGCTGGTGTGGTACGCGCTACCCGTATCGGCAATCTTTTTGCCGCCGCTTCTACGCTATCCTCCCCTTTTCGTACACAAGGCAATCGGCTGCTCATTGTGACCAATGGCGGTGGGCCAGGCGTTATGGCAGCAGATGCCGCAGGGGATTTGCGTATTGCCATGGCCACGCTGTCAACAGCTACCATGGAGGAACTCAGTACCTTTTTGCCCCCCAACTGGTCACATGGAAATCCGCTGGACATTATTGGGGATGCCCAACCCGATCGCTATGAACGTACCTTACAGGTAGTGCTCAACGATCCAAACGTAGATGGCGTATTGGTCATACTGACCCCTCAAGCAATGACCAAGCCTTTTGAAGTCGCTCAGGCAATGATCAAGATAGCGGCTACCAGCAAAAAACCCATTCTAAGCTGTTGGATGGGGGAGTCGTTGGTGCATGAAGGGCGTAGCGCGATGGTGAGAGCAGGCATTCCGAGTTTTAATACGCCGGAAACTGCGGTCGAAGCTTTCTCCTACTTGGTTCACTACCAGCATAATCAGCAATTATTATTGCAAACCCCCGAATCGATCTCACAGCAAAAAGCGCCTGATGTCGAAGGGGCGAAGCTTATTATCGAAGGTGCCTTGTCTGAAGGGCGTAAACTGCTGACGGAGATTGAATCAAAAGCGATACTCGCTGCTTTCCATATCCCATGCGTCCCGACAGTGGCAGTCTCCACGCCCTTGGACGCACTGGTTCAGGCAGAAGCGATGGGATTTCCTGTGGTGATGAAAATCCACTCACCACAAATCACCCATAAGAGTGATGTGGGAGGCGTACATCTTAACATCCGTGACGCCCAATCGGTACGGCCCATTTTCAATGAGATGATTGCCAAGATCAAAAAAGCCGCTCCAGAGGCCACGATTCAAGGGGTGCTGATCGAGAAAATGCACCAATCCACCAACGCACGAGAACTCATTGTTGGGTTGGCGACGGATTCGGTCTTTGGGCCAGTCATTACCTTTGGTGCTGGTGGGCAGAACGTAGAAATCTTAGCTGATCGAGCGGTTGCGCTGCCACCTCTCAATAAACTTTTGATCAATGAGTTGATTGCTGGCACCAATGTTTCCAAGTCACTCCGTGGTTATCGCCATGTACCCCCCGCCAACGTAGCTGCGCTTGAGGAGGTATTGCTGCGTGTTTCGGAGATTGCCTGTGAACTACCGCAGGTGCGTGAACTGGATATCAATCCGCTTTTGCTCGATGCGCAGGGAGCCGTGGCTGCCGATGCGCGTATTGTTATCGGCTTTGCTTCGGCCACTGCGGGTCGTTATACCCATGTTGCCATTCACCCCTATCCGACCCATTTGATCAGCCATCACCAGTTGGCGGGTGGTATCAACCTGGTGATCCGTCCGATTCGACCAGAGGATGCCACACTCGAACGAGAGCTTGTACAAGCACTTTCAGAACGATCTCGCTATTTTAGGTTTATGCATGTGCTTAAAGAGCTTTCACCGCAGATGGTAGCCCGTTTTACCCAGATTGATTACGATCGTGAAATGGCCTTTGTTGCCGTGCTTGATCAGCAACCAGAGATGGCCGTTGGTGTGGCAAGCTATATGATTAACCCAGACGGCCGAAGTTGCGAATTTGCCATGGCAGTGGCCGATGCTTGGCACAATCGCGGGATTGGTCATCTGCTGATGCAGAAAACGATTGCCACAATACGCGAACGCGGTCTGGTCAGCATGGAAGGCGAAGTGCTGGCAGAAAACCACGAGATGCTGAGCCTTTTGCGCGGAATGGGCTTCACGGTCGTGCCCGATCCGGAGGATGCACATCTGATGACGGTCACGCTACGCCTGTTCACGTAATCGTTCGAGCAAATCCCTCTCCAAAGCGTCGGAGAGGGGCAAACTGAAAGTCAAAGACTTCTCGACTGCACAAATAATTTACCGAGGTTTTCCAAGAATGAAGCAGTACGCGGGAATAATTGTGCCAACAGACCTTTGGGTGGTTCTTTCGTAGAAGGATCTTTTGCTAGATTCTGGATAATCCCCCCCACCTGTGTTGTGTGTCCTGTGCCCTCAATGTTTGTGACGTTTCCGACACTGCCTGTATATTGGTTGTGTATCTCATCCCGACCTACCACACGTGCGTCTTTTCCATCGACCTGGATGATTGTGACGTTTTTGGCACGTACTCTAAGATCTCTATTCGGTTTTTGCATGTCTATCTCCTCTTGCCTCTTCGTATCACGACGCACGCCATCGAGTAATTCCTGAACCGTATATTTCCGATTGCCGCCCTCAGGCCGGAACATACAGTCAGGCCCATCCTCAGCCTCCAAAGTCAGCAGGTGCTTGTAACTTACGTCAATGTCGGGTTGTTCTGACAGAGGAACACGCGCCTCGACGCCGAGATCGCCGTGGAGTTCGTGAACCCGCTCCAGATCGTCCAGGATGACGTTCAGCGCGGCCCGCTGAAGCGTAGATGGCCCTTTCACAGCAACGTCCACCAGGCGCTTATTACGATCAGCACTCACCAGCACACGACATTGAGCAGCCTCAAACACCGCGCCTGATCGCCAACAGATTCGCGTATTCTCTAGTTTTTTGTGTGCTTCTACGATGAAGCGCGGTATCAATCCAGGCGGTAGCAGTTTGTTGTAACGGTAACGGAAGCGCAAACAACCTTTCTGGTAAAACTCGTCTTGCTGGAAAGCGCGAATCTCTACGGGCAACCCCTCTGGTACAAGAAACTGGTCAGTCGTGCCAGGCAACGGGAAGCATAAACCCAGATCCTCTTCTTGCATCATCGTCAAGATGTATTCGTGGCGATCCATGGGATAGATGTTCGGATCCAACCATTGCGTGAGCTGATGCTTATAAAAGATCCCATTTTGTTGCAGTAAGGTTTTATGGTTCAGAATGGTGTAAATAGCACCCGTCAACCAATTCGGATTAAGCAAGACCGTTTCGCGCTTCACCACCAAATCGCCTAGTTTGAATCCATAGGCAACGACCACCCCAAGGTCATGCAACAAACGAAGCAGGAAACGCCGCTCGTCAGGAGATTGCAGATCCTGACCGCTCGCCTGCTCGCTCTCTGGTACGTCCCTGCATAGTCTCTCAAAATCGTCTAGGGATACGACCTGCTGATCCTTGGCTAGATCGGCAATCTTGTTCTTCACCCACAACCAACTTGCTGCTACTGGATTACGAATCTCGGTGAGCGATGGGTGAACTGTAAGCGTCTTGGCAATCAGTTCCCGCAAGTCTTCAATGCTCTTTTCTGCCCAATTATCCGCATTGCAGGAGGTTCGATGGAAGGCAACGATGCTCGGATGATCACGTTTGAGTGCTTCCTGCGCCAGAAGGAGCGCCTCCTTGCCGTTATCAGATTTGTTGATAATTACAATGACGGGTGAGGCACCCGCACGATTTGCAATAATGTTCAGCCAGTCCTGAATCGGACAGTTGTCCTCCCGTCGATCTTCCAAGACAAGTAGGTAGAGACTGCGCTGGGTTAGGAAATAGCGGTGTGTTCCATGCATGATTTCCTGGCCGCCGAAATCCCAGATACTGACCCTCATATTACTTGCGTCGGGCGACCATCCGTTTATCTCTATACGTTCATGGATCTCAGTGCCGCTTGTTTTCTGTTCACACGGATCGTGTGCCTTGTTGCTGGTCAGATATCGAACCAGGGAAGTCTTACCCACTGCCTCACTACCCACCACCAACAATTTTGCTGCGTTTAAGGGGCGCAGTCGACCCATTTCTTGGGCAGCATGGACAGCCCGCCAAGCCGCGAGAATAGCTTGTGCATCGGTTGACTCAATGGTTTCAAGAGATAGCATAAGTGTTCGTAGGGGATTGCTGCGGAGATCAAGTTTTTTCAACTGATCAGCATTTGAACGCTTGCACCAAATATTTAGAAGCACCTGCACCCCTTCATCGCCTATGCTGTTTCTGGTTAAATCGAGCGAAGTAAGGTTGGAGAGCATGGCGAGCGCCCGCGCCCCTTCATTGCCGATACTGTTGCCGCCTAAATCAAGTGAAGTAAGTTTGGAGAGCATGGCGAGCGCCCACGTCCCTTCATCGCCGATGGTGTTCTGGTGTAAATCAAGCACAGTGAGGTTGGAGAGATTGGCGAGAGCACGCGCCCCTTCATCACCGATGTTGTTCCGGTGTAAATCAAGCACAGTAAGGTTGGAGAGCATGGCGAGCGCCCGCGCCCCTTCATCACCGATATTATTTAGACTCAAATAAAGCGAAGAGAGATTAGAGAGATTTGCGATCGAGCGAGTACCTTCATCGCCGATCTCGTTCCAGCTTAGATCGAGTGCAGTAAGGCTAGTCAGTGTCGTAACCTTCTGGGCAAGGTCGTCAACGACAAATCTAATCTGATATATGAGGACATCCCCCAACCCATCGACGTACCACGATGGCGCTTCAGACCCAAGCAGAATTAGTTCACGCCATTGCTCCCGTTTGACGCAATCGAGTAGTTGATCCAGTTCACTTTCAGTCTTGATCTTGATCAAATTGGCCACGGTACGCCCTCTGATGCCTTGCTGGACAGCAGTATGCGTTCAGTGTGGTATTCTGTCAATAAGACTGTCAAGTCACCTGTGAAGCCATTGATCTTGATTGGATATTTTTTGATAAAGGTAGCGCATCTCTATATGTCTTGACATTGTCGGGCGCTTTATGGCATGATCCGCCCACATAATAGGAGGAGCATGCCATGCCAACGCTTGCTAAACGTTCCGAAAAGCTCGATCTGCGTCTTACGCCAACGGCCAAGAAAACGCTTTTCGCTGCTGCATCTGTTGCACATCGCTCGGTCAGTGACTTTGTGTTAGAAAGTGCATTGGCGCGGGCTGAAGAAACTTTGACCGATCGGCATCGCTTCGGCCTGAGTGCAGAAAACTGGGCAGCGTTTATAAACGCACTGGATGCACCACCCTACCATCACGCCAGAATGGAACGGCTGCTTACGGAGCCAAGCCTTTTTGAAAAATCCGAACAAGATTGAAACAGCATGACGGATTTCAAAGTTGAAAAGCTGAACCGCACACATGCAGTGGATGCCTTCGACTGCGGTCAAGAAGCCCTCAATCGTTTTCTGACACGTTTTGCGTTGGCGAATCAACAGGCCAATGCCTCACAAACGTATGTCGGACTCTCTGGAAACGAGGTGATTGGCTTTTATACACTGGTTGTGGGCGAGGTATCGTATGACGATGCACCAGAACGCCTGAGAAAAGGCTTGGCGCGGCACCCCGTTCCGCTCATGCTAGTAGCGCGGCTGGCAGTAGACAAAGCGTGGAAAGGCAGAGGTATCGGCGCAGCTTTGCTGAAAGATGCGATACTTCGCACAATACACGCCTCCGATATTGGTAGCATCCGTGCCTTGGCAGCGCACGCCAAGGACGATACGGCGAAAACGTTTTATGAGCATTTTGGTTTCCTTCCCTCACCAACTGACCCCCTACACCTTTTCATGCTGACGAAAGACCTGCGGCGCATGATGTTCAATATCTCCTCATGACAAATCAATCAGAAGATTTTCTGGACGAATGGGCAACACATCTCACACACTATGCAACGCCTACGGTACTAAAACATTCTTTACTGAGACCGTTCTTTGAGAACAGAAACCTCGACGGGCCTATTCTTGATATTGGCTGCGGCCCTGGGTATTTTTCTGAAATGCTTTCTGCACGGAACTTTGCAGTGATCGGCGTAGATGCTCATCAGGATAGTTTCCCATTGCCACAATATGGGGCAAACTACCTGAAGATGCACGCCACCCATCTGAAATTCCAAGACGAATCCTTTGCTACCGTTCTTTTGATCAATGTGATAACGGTTCTCAAGAACCATGCAGATCGTATCCAAGCACTTGCAGAAGCAAAAAGAGTAAAAACACCCAACGGCGAATTGTACTTAACCCAAGTTGCCACCTATCAGGCGACGAAGACCGCATAAGAAATATGATATTTCAGGCTGCGAATTGAAAGCTGTGAGCCAGGACAAACAGAAATGCTTTTAATTCAAAACCAGCACTGGTAACTGCATGAATC
>CAIJYR010000015.1 GCA_903824965.1 uncultured Thiotrichales bacterium | reverse complement strand
GTTGACCATGAAGAGTAGCAACTGTAGCAAAAATAGCAGTAGCAAACCCTCAGAACAGATAAACAATCCCACACTCGCGGAGGTATTGCTGGCCCTCAACCCAACACTACTGGCACCTGCTACTGCTACAGTTGCTATTCTTGCTACAGTTGGGAGGGGTTGACCATGAAGAGTAGCAACTGTAGCAAAAATAGCAGTAGCAAACCCTCAGAACAGATAAACAATCCCACACTCGCGGAGGTTCATCATGGCGCTTGCTGATCTGATCCGTGGGAAGCGGGTACAAAAAAACAGCTCACCACCAGAAGCCACTATTAGCAACATTAGCAAGATTAGCATTAGCAAACCGCTCATGACTGACGGTGCAACCGCCTCTAACCAAGTGATTGGTGAGTACGACCAGGGGGTAGCAGTCCTCGCCCGCTTGGCTCGCAGGTACGGGCACCCTCCCTCAGATCTGCTGAACTACTTCCGCGACGACATTGCCGATTTCGCTACCGATCCATACGCTGCGGAGGTCATCCAGCTCTACATTGAACATAGGGCGGCTTCCTGGCTTTTGTCTGAGCGGAGGGATGAGTACAAGCCCATCATCGCATCCGACCAAAGCAAGCCTGTCCTTCTCGCTAAGGCTAAGCCTCTGGTGGCCTGTGAAACCTGCGCCCACTTTGTCACCAATCCACTCAACCCGAGGGCGGGTATCGGAGATTGCGGTATCAATGGTGAGGGCAGTATTCAACCTGTTGATCGGGGAAAGTGGCATGGGAAGGTGAAGCCCCCCCTATACCCGCGAATCGAGCGGGAATGCAGACAATACGAGGTGGTGACTGCCGAGTGATGGCGGTGCGGAAGCATTGAGTAAACCTCTTTCCCCTCCTATCTCCCAATCTTTAACCCTCAATCAAAGGCTGGGAGATAGGAGGGGAAAGCTGAGGACACCTCGAGACCAACGATGGGCGCATTTGCAGTGAGGCGGAAGATGGGGAACAACTTCAAAAACAGCCGCGCATAGATGAGGGGGTCTATATTTGTGCGGGGAGGGGGCGTGAGCGGTGTGTGGGGGGTATAGGTGGGGTCTGTTCCTTCTCCCCAGATACTACCCTTACTTAGAGGACACCTCTAATAACCGTCCTAACACCCTTCTTTCCGATGACACATAAAGCAATCAATAAGCTGCGTTTAACAGGCTTGTCAGCAGATGACTATCCCCTTTGGGATAGTCAGTTCTGTGAGTGTTCGATGCTGTGCACCCCCACCTTTGCTTGATAGATGGCTTATCGACGCGCCATCTTGTACCATTACCACGGTGGTGGAGTAGCACCTGTAGCTGGCAGCATTCATGTTGGCAGTCCTACAAATAATGGCAAAGAGAACAATGGTTTTTCGCTGATCTTGGGCTGTTCACGATATACGAAGCCCATCAATTGGCGCGTCAATCCCGATGAGGAAACAACTGACTGGATAGCCCGTCGCGGGAAAACCGCGCACAGAGTTCGGAGGGCGGGGAGGGCAAGAGCCTTTTCCGACTCCTATTTACGGATCCCCTGAAATGCGACATTAAAAGAGAGTGAAGCATGAAATCATCAACATTTGTTTATTTACTGACAGGTTGCGTATTACTTACTGGTTGCGCACAAGCTACGATGGATCTTATGTCAAGGTCTGAAGGCAAGGTTTACCATGGGTTGATTCAGAAGACTGGTGACGGGCAAGGTACGGTAACAATGAACATAGCTGGCGTTGATTATACTGGTAGCTACTCTCGCACAAGCAGTGAACAATACACTTCTTTCGTTGGTTCTTATGCGAGGAACAACAAAGGCGGCGCAGCAAGTGCATTTGGTAGTGGTACAACCTTCGGGAGCAATATTTCGCTCATGGCAATACTGTCCTCACCGCAAGGTGATGGTATGCGTTGCGCAATGCAGGGAGACAGGTCGTCAGGCACTGGAGGTGGAATTTGCGTGGATACCAAGAACAACACGTTCGATGCAATTTACCACTGGTCAGGTGGCATATTTTGACCAAGGTGATATGTCGCTAACCTCGCATTCGAGCGGGACAGGCGATCCACAGTCAAACTCACAGTAGAGCGTCGTTTCAGTAAGTAGCACCTTCCGGTGGCTTCTCCCCACGGGATTTGCGCCTCTCCATCACCTTTTTCTTCGCCTCCTTAAACGTGGTCAGGCCGACACCGAGGTGTTTTGCGTACTCCACGTTAGTGAAACCTGGATTGGATTCTAGGAAAGCATCAAGCCGCTCAGGGTCAAGTCGCGGCGGCTTTTTGAATATCGCGCCGCCTGTTACTTTTCCTACCTTGCCCTCTTTCTTCCACCGTTGCACCGTGGCGTAAGAGACGCCGTACACGACGATGCACCCCTGAATGCTAAGGCCATTACTTAGCGCCTCGACTGCGTTTTCTCGGATTTTATCTAATGCGTAGGATATTACTCACCTCACCGTTGATGTGGCCCGTATCGAAAATCTCAATCAGTGCGCCCCTTTGATGAGCATCCACATGACGGAGGAAGTGATTAGCAAATTGAAACCAATCATCCAGTGCAATAGTTTGAATCGCTCCTCAATCACAGCAACGTCCTTCCGTAGCGTCGCTATGTCTTGCCTCACTAGTTCTCTTGATTGTTCGATGTCTTGCTTGGTGGCTAGCGCTAGCTCTCGTAGATCTTGCTTGGTGGCTAGCTCCCCCGCGCCTGACCTCAGCACATTGGCCAATGCACTGGCCTGCGCCTCTGCTTGTGGTTCGGTAAAACCAGCCTCGCGTAGTGTCTTAACGTAGGCGAGGGTGTCAAAGGTTATCGTGGCCATGGTGTGCTCTCGTGTTGGTGTGCAGTTGCATCATCCTACCCGTTCATGATTGCCAAGTGAATGGCGGCATACCCCATTGGGGGTAGCTGTGTGCAACGCACACCGTGCTGCGTCACCCCTAGCAACGAATTTAGTGCACTACCAGTTGCACTACAAAACCATACAATCCGCATAAAGCAAAAACGGGCTACAGTTTTTAACCTGTAACCCGTTCTTTTTATTGGTGCCGGGGAGAGGAATCGAACCTCCGACCTACTGATTACGAATCTCAAGGTTTTTGCTTTACAGTGACTTACCAGGCCTGATGTGGCTTTACAGTTCAGCAGGTTACGCGCATGATGGCTTTGCTGGGCTATACCAAATTTAACCATTTTTGACCTACAAACTAGCACCGGCATAGCACCAGACTTGCTCCCTTGACCTACTGACAACCCGCCATACCGGCGATCGGGAATAGCACCGAGGCTCATCAAAATGACACCACCCGCAGAAACACAGGGGAAGCGCGCCCCCCCGTCGAAGGAACACTTTACCAAAAACTACCTCGAAGGCATCCCCCCTGCACCAGAGGGGAAGCGTACCTGGTCATATGACACCAAAGTGCCCGGGCTTGCCATCCAAGTCACCACAGCAGGCACCAAGACCTTCTATCTATACCGTTGGGTGGATGGTCGCCCCGAAAAGATGCGTCTCGGCAACTTCCCCGCCATGACCGTGGAGCAGGCACGCCAAGCGGCCACCAAGGCACTGGGAGAAATAGCCCAAGGTAATAATCCCGCCAACATGCGCAGAACCAGCCGTGAGGAATGGTCTCTCCAAGACTTGTTTGATGACTACCTTGAGCGTCACGCCAAACCCCACAAGAAAAGCTGGAAGGAAGATGCGGATCAGTACCGACGCTACCTCACGCCCTGGGCGAAACGGAAGCTATCGAAAATCAAGAAGGCAGAGGTTAAGGCCCTACACATCGAGATTGGTGAGAACCATGGTCGCTATGCGGCCAATCGGTTGCTAGCGCTACTGCGGGGGATGGTCAACTACGGCATCCGTGAGCGCGAGTTGGAGCTGTCCAATCCTGCCGTGGGGATTACCCTGTTCAAGGAAGAAGAGCGGGAGCGGAGACTCATGTCTGACGAACTTCCCGCGTTTTTTGAGGCCCTCGCCGAAGAACCTAACGAAACCATCAGGGATTACGTGCTACTCTCTTTACTAACTGGTGGAAGACGGGACAATGTGCTGACCATGCGTTGGGATGAACTTCATCTCGCTCGTGCTACGTGGGAGGTTCCCAGTGCAAAGTTCAAGAACGGTAGGCAGCAATCTATCCACCTCGCACGCGCTGCGGTGACCATTTTGGAAGAGCGACAAAGACAGGCAACGGGTAGTCCCTGGGTCTTCACTGGTGACGGAGCAACAGGTCATTTGGTCGAACCGAAGACAACCTGGAAGAGAATCCTAGAGCGCGCCGGTATTGATGACCTGCGGCTCCACGACCTGCGTCGTACGTTGGCTTCTTGGCAAGTAGACACAGGTGCGACCCTGGCCATCATTGGTCAGACCTTGGGCCATCAATCCCAGGCCACGACAGCCATCTATGCCCGCCTGTCACAAGACCCGGTACGTAAGTCGGTGGATACTGCCGTCGAGGCTATGATGTTGGCCGGAGGAGTGTCGCAGCCACCTACCGATGAGGCAATTCCTCTCAAGAAGGAAAGGTAAGATCATGAGCACTATTGCGGAGAAAGTTTTTGAGGTTGTTAAAACCCTGCCCGAGCGGCGAGTGGCAGAGGTATTGAATTTTGCAGAAGCACTACAAGCAAAACACGAGGAAGAATACGAACAGGCGAAACAAAAAGCGCTTGCTATGATGGACGATCCGCCGCTTGCATTAAATGGCAGTTATTTTCTAAGGGATTCGCTATATGACAGGTTTTAAGTTTGTCGATACTAACATTCTTCTCTATGCTAACGATAAAACCGCTGGTGATAAACATCTTGTGTCGACAGAACTGCTGAGAGTGCTATGGGGAAATAACGGCGGCATACTAAGTACCCAGGTATTGCAAGAATTTTTCTATAACGCTACACGAAAACTTTCCTTACCGCTTAATGTTCCTAGTGCCCGGGAGATTGTTTATGCTTATTCTAGTTGGCTAAGAGGCCCAATCACCGACACCACTATTATCGGGGCAATTGATATTCATCAGTCCATGGGATTCTCTTTCTGGGATTCTCTGATTATTAAGGTTGCGTTAGATACGGGCTGCGATACGCTCTACACTGAAGATATGCAGCATGGTCAGGTGATCAACAATCGTCTAACCGTCATCAACCCATTTCGGTGAACGAAATATGGCAAACATGCAAACAACCATGAACTACCATAACACGATCACCATTGATCTAGGTAAACGTGGTGGCAAGCCGTGCATTCGTGGGCTTCGTATTAGCGTTTCTGACGTTCTTGGGTATCTGGCCTCAGGCATGTCAGCCGATGAGATTATTGAGGACTTTCCTGAACTAGACAAAGAGGATATTCAAGCGTGCCTGCGTTTTGCGGCGGATAGGCATTGAGCAACTTAAACAGTCTTCACGTTGTTTGGTTGCACAAGAATTTGTAGTTTCCCGGCTGGTCATTGAGGTAGTAGATATATTCACTACCCTAGCCCAGCCCAGCGTCCTGGTTCTAGAGAAAGGTTCAGAAGAGGTGTGCAATGGATAACACGCGGATATTCACCCCGTTAGATATGGTGGTAGAAGTGGCTCCCATGATGCATTCTGGATGCATAACTATCGCTGAACGCATATTCAATTTAATTGATAGGGACAAAGAAATTCTTATGGAATACAAGAGAACAGGCTGGGCCGGTGATGCGTATATCAATACTGCGTTACAGAGTAACGAGGCGGAACGAAGATATTTAATCAGCAAAGTCATGGTTAGAATTATAACCCTTGCGCAGAATGGGAACATAATTGCCAAGGGTTATGAAATATCAAACCCGACATCATTCGTAATCATCCCACCAGCCTTGTGGTATTCCCTTGCGCTGGATTTTGACACGCGTCGTGCCACTAGAGAAGGCATGATATATGATGGGGTTTGCTTCTTTGCTTATCCGCAGGATGAACTAACTAAGATACTGCAAGAAGTGGCACCAGAACTATCACTGGAACCCGCAATAGACCCAACCTCGCAATGTACACTCGGTAAAGAGTCTGCGGCAACAGGACAAGAATCTCTGTTGGAGAAATTACCTAGTGTCCCTTTTGTTGTGCTGACGGATAGCCAATGTAGAGGAATGCTTGAACAAATAGCTAATGCTGCTCAGGCACAACCAAAGCCCCATACAGCGGAAACACAAAAATCTGAAACTGTTCATGCTAATGATGTCACGCAAACAGTTTTAGAGGAAACAACCACATTAGAACAGCCTGAACTAGTAAAGAATTACAGCAGCCAAGAAAGTCGCGAACAAGTTCTTGCTGACTGGTTGAGAGAAGAAAAGGATGCTGCTCAAACGCGAGGCGAGCAATTTGATGAGTATGGATTAAGGATGGTAAAAAAGAGTATTCATAGAGAATTAAGTGAACGAGACCCTCGTCTATTTTGTATGACAGATAACACGTTTGATTCGTTTTGGAAAATACAAAAATTGTGTGCTGTTAAGGGAGGAAGAAGGTCAGCCATGGCTGTCTGATGGTTGTGTTCTGTGCGCTCTGAGGTTAATTCCGAATTCTTCTGTAAATTGACTCCGAAGTAGGTAACAACGAAAGGATTTTGGCAGAGATAGTCGCGACGTTACTACTCTGCCCGATAGTTACACGCTCAGCAGCCCCCCGCATTCATTCTACGTTTTAGCCATGGCAACTAGTTATGTGAATAGGGTAGCGAACTGGTTGAGTTCTCTCTTCCAGTCTCTGAGACACTCCAATCAACTTAGATGTGTGCTGTGTTTCTAACAGCGCGCCCATCAAAATCAAACGCCTCTGTCTTTCAACTCGGCTCGGATTAAACAGCGTACCGTTCGTCTCCGGATGGTCGTGATATTTCTGACATTCAGACACAATGACTTGGTGTGTACATCATCGATGCGGAACTGTCCCCATGTTTTCTGGTCTATTCAACCTGACATTTATGCCGGAATTGACGCTTTCGATGGTGTTGGATACGTAGATCTTACGGCGGATCTGTGCTGGAAAGGAAAGAACCAAATCACAGACTGCGCGCCATTGCGAGACCACATCCACCATAGCAAGAAATTTTCTAACCCGTGGGTTCTATTCAGAGCATCGAGTTCGGTCTCGGCATCTGTGCCAACGTTGACGGGGCTGATGACTGCAGTCAGTGGCTGTCTATTTCTTTCAACCTCGTCTTTCTCGTTACCGGTGTTACTCTCGGTTCTGATGGTATCGTGCCTCAAACCCAAAATCCAGAATAGACCCGACCAGGCTCAGTAAACTAGGTACAGTCAGGAATCTGGGTATACCAGAAGTATACCGAGGATACCCCAGTTTCTTTTGTTTTGCACTGTTCTATCTTCTCTCGTCACCTCATGCAAGACGGAGAACGATATGCCTTCACCACGCGCCACGATTTCTGCGTCTACCAACGCCGATCCCCTTCTAAGTCGTACAGAAGCTGCCGAATATTTAGGGATGAAAATCGGAACATTAGAGGTTTGGGCATCTACTGGACGCTACAACCTACCCTTCATTAAGGTTGGCCGTATTCCAAAATATCGGAAGAGCAGCCTTGATGCTTGGATACAAGGCCGTACTCGGTATGGGCATGCTAATGCCGATAATGGTATGAGGAAGATACCATGAGCGCATCTAACCACCCGCTCCCTATCTTACAGCGCGAGACCTGCGTCTTTTCGCGTTCCATGGAGTTTTTTACCGAGAAGGAATTGACGCCCCAGATCGGATTCAAAAAGTCTGCTTGGCCTGTGGCATTGCCCAAAGAATTACTCGACAACTCGTTGGATGCCTGGGAGTGTGCGGGCATTCCACCTTACCTAACCGTAGCGCTTCAGGATGACAAGCTGATCGTGACGGACAACGGGCCTGGCCTACCACTCGCTGTATTGGAGCAGTCTCTCAACTATTCGATCCGGGTATCAGACAAGACTGGATACATCCGTCCATCACGGGGACAACAGGATAACGCGCTGAAGACTCTATGGACAGCTCCTTTCGTTGCGACTGGGGAGGGCCGGATGGCGGCATTCAAGGCAATCCCAACTTACCGGCGAGAAAAACTTAGAACCGACCTGGATGCAGTAGCGTCCCGTGAGATTGAATCCCCCACCGACCTATACGATGTTATCGTTCCCGACCCGCCCTGGCCGATGCAGAAAATTGAAAGAGACGCACGAGAGAACCAAGTAGCGCTCGATTATCCGGTAATGCAGGAGGGCGAGATGTCGGCCCTTTCCATCCCCGCCGATGACAACTGCCATGTCTGGCTATGGACAACCCATAAATTCTTGCCTATGGCGTTCAGATTATTGGCAGCATGGGAGATAAAATACGTTTGCACATTTGTGTGGAACAAGTCGGGTGGGTTTCAACCATTCGGACTACCACAATACAACGACGAGTTCTATCTCTATGCGCGAAAAGGAACGCCACAATTTGTCGATACCAAGGAATTTAATACCAATTTCGTGGCCGCACGCGGCAAGCACAGAGAAAGGCCTGAAGCGTTCTACGATACTGTTCGGCGCGTCACGGCAGGTCGTCGCCTTGATATGTTCAGCCGAAGGATATCGAAGGCTTCTCCGGATGGGGGAAAGAAGCGGCATGAACGGCTACTTGGGGTAACGCAATGAACGAACTAATGACACTACCTGTAACGCCCGGGATAATTCGCGCCAACTATGAAATGACCCGCGAAGAGGCGGAGTTAATCGTTGGCCTAATGGATAGAGCAGCAGCAGACCACAGGTTCTATCTCCTAAAGCTGCGCGATGAGAAAGGCTATAAGGCCCTTGGATACGAGACGTTCGAGGAGTTTGGTGAGAAGCGGTGTGGGTTGGCTAAGAGCCGACTTTACCAATTGGCGGAAGCCGCCGAGATTCAACAGTCGCTTAGTAATTCCACCATGGTGGAAAAAATACCCGAG
>CAIJYR010000014.1 GCA_903824965.1 uncultured Thiotrichales bacterium | reverse complement strand
TCTTCTTTCTTGCAATTCTCTTTCGGCAAAAGTCCGGTTGTTTCTGTGTCAAAAATTAAAATGTTCATTAGAAAACCTCTATATTCAATTCTGTTCGTGGGTCATAAGTTCTTGGTGTTCCAACTTTTACGTAAACATTTACCCTTTTCTTTCCAATTAACCATCGACCATCTTTATTCTTCTCTCCTTTGTCAGTGAATAGATTGGGATAATGAACATATCCTAATCGCCCAAGGGCGTGTGTGAAAGTTCTCCTCACATCTGATTCTCTTTGCCCTTTTGCAACTGCCCTTTGCATTAACCAATCCGTGCGTATCCCAGTATGCGATGGGAATTCTTCTATAATCTCGTGCAACCAATCGTCACCGGAAAAACCGCTGGCGATAACAATTTGATGCGCTAATGTTTTTCTCTGTCCGTTGCTAGCACTGAACTTTGATAAATCTCTCTTGTGCAAGAAATCCGCGACATGTTCCGCGCCACCGTCAAGAAACCAATCCCACAAATCACTGAAATACTTCTTTCTTTTCTCGTAATCTTCAAGCCCCATTTCAATCTTTGTTGCGACTTCAATCACATCGTAACGCCTATCATCCGGTGGAATGTGAATGCTAGACGATAAGTGATTAGTTGTAATTATTACACCACAGTGCATTCTTACGTGAAATTGCGAACCATACTTGGGATTCACAACACAATAATCCGGTGAACCAGCAATAAGTACTTTCGTTCTTTCGTTAAAAGCCCACTTCGACATATCTTGAAGATTAGCCGCTTCGCTTATACGGACAAGCGTTGAAGCCACAAAACTGTTATACGATGTATCAAGATGGCATGGCTCTATGTTTGCAACATTCCATATTCCAAGCGAAGGAGTGCAAAACTCGATTGCCGTATCTTTACCAGTTCCCTGTTCGCCCGATATTAGCAAAGCAAATCTAGGTTTTTCCTCCGGTTTTTGTGCGCGGTGCGCCATGTAGTCTAAAAATTGATCGCAATCCCCTTCTTTGTTAAACAATAATTTGCAATGGTCAACAAAAGGTGTTGCTTTTTCAGCACTCCCCAAAACAATTCTAGGTTTAATATACTTATTAAACAAAGCCGCACCGGTTACTTCTATTATTTCACCATTAAGACAATCAAAACCGACAACATAATCAGAGTCTAACGATGGTTCTGAAGTCATAGACGTAACGTGCCGATGTAACCTTAGCCATTCGCTTGCATTCTTAATTGCACCGTTCACGTTTACGGGGTCAACAACAGAATCGACAGCAGCAGCAATCCATAGGCTACCTGTTGGTCGATAAATGTAATTATTTCCAGGCCCAAAAAATAAAAAGTTCTCAATAGGAACAACACCATTTTTTGGCACCCAACCTTCTTTAATAGCTATCTTTACAATAGTCGCTATCGTTAGTTCTTTGTCAGAAGGTTCTTGTGAAATTACATAAAAAGCTTCGTGCATCCTTTCATTATGCTTTGAATCCTTTTTACCCGTATAAGTATTAGCCCATTTGTTATACAACATCCACGCTTCATCAACCCTGTTAAACTCCCGCCCTAAAATTACTCCGACATTGCGCCATAATGTTCTATCATCTGACGATATAAGGTCTAACATTTCTGAAACTTGTTCAATCGTATATCTTTTCTTTGAATTTTCATCTTTTTTCGGCCTTCCGCGAGTCTCTTTTTTTACACATAAATGTGCGGGTAACGCGCACAAACTAGCGCCAGGATTCATCCATTTATATTGCCTTCCACTATAATGAGTGCTCGGCGGAGCAACAATATATCCACCATCGTTTCTACAATCTACATTTTTACCAAGTGTATTGTTTGATGTTTTAAGCCCAGAGTTATAAGAGAAAATAAAGTGCATCCCTCCACCACCTGTTTCAGAAACAAGCGTTTGCGGCTCTCCATGCTCTCTGATTAAATTTTGCCAAGTCTCGAACCCATCTTTATCAGGGCCTACGTCAATATCAATAACGGTAATCCCTGACACGGAACCAGTGGCAATACCAATGTTAGTTTCGCTTGTTGTTGAAAACCATGCTTTGATTTTTTCTTCTTCTGTCGTCGCATCTTTATACCCTCTTTGTGTCTTTGGATGTTTTCCAATATCCTTGCACATCAACTTCCCGCAAGTGCATTCTCCATCTTTTTTAATTCCGTGAATTGGGAATACATGCCATCCCATTTTTGCGTACATCAATGCTGATTCTAACATTATTAAATCCCCATTCAGATTATCGAAGAATATCCATCTTTTACCATAGACGCCAGCCCAATAGGACAGCAACTCCTGCCGCACAAACCTTAAAAAAGGTGTTCCCGAACAACAGTAATCCCATTAACCGATCGGGATGTTCTAACAAGCGAACCGCTGCCGCTGCGCGACGATTGCCGCGTGCTGTCAAATGACGCAAGCGGCGGCCATTGAGAGCCATCAGTCCGGTTTCGGCCCCCGCACAAAAAGCAGCCAACGTAATGCAGATCGCGAGCGACACAAAGAGCAGACTGAGGGGAATATCATTCATAGAGGGTTTAAACATACCTCCCGAAATGTTCGTAGGAGAAACTTAAACACGCGCTAAGATCAACTCAAGCACCAATTTACTACCAAAGTACGCCAACAGCAGAAACACAAATCCCGCCAGGGTCCAACGAATGGCTATCCGTCCACGCCAACCAAAACGATAACGCCCCCACAACAGAACGGCAAACACCACCCAGGCAAGCATCGATAGCACGGTTTTATGAACAAGGTGCTGGGCAACGATGTCCTGCAAGAAAGCAAAGCCTTTAATCAATGCTACCGTCAGCAACACAAACCCCAAACCAATCATCTGGAAAAGCAGCGCTTCCATCGTCTCTAAGGGCGGCAAGACGCGAATAATCCCCCCAGGACGCTTGCGGTGTAGGTGCGACTCTTGGATAGCAAGCAACACCGCTTGTGCCGCCGCAATGGCGAGCACACTGTACGCAAGAACGGAGAAAATGATATGGAGGTCAAGCCCCACACCATGGCTCTCGATCACCACATGGCGCGTATGAAAGCCTAGATCGAGGGCAAGACCCGCTGCGGCAATGGGTAGAATGGCGACACCCAGATTTTCGATGGGACGCGCAACAGCCGCCAACATGAGCAGCAACACCATGACCCAGGTGATGAGCGATGCGGCATGGAAAAAGGCAAAATCAAAACCACCTTTCGTTAGGATCTCTTGCGACAACACCACCGATTGCAACACGGCACCAGTCAATGCGATGGCAATCGTGTAGCGCTTATTAAGAAACTCCCCCTCGGGTCGGCGCAACAGTCGTCGAACCAATAAACCACCGGCCACGAGATACAAAGCAATAGCAGAAATACCAAGAAATGTCATAATCATGATGATAGCCCACGATCCCCAAAGCCCTTCCCATCATATTGGCACATCTGCCCGCATAATTTGAAGGGGTTTGCCACAAGACATCCACCAAGATCAGCCTGAAGCTCACTCACGAGCCCCATCTACCATCCGAACCAACGGTCTAAGCACCCATGGGCCTCCTCTACCCCTTGGCCGCGCACAGCCGAGAATAACTGTACTGTCCCACGCTCCTGCCCTGCATTGGTAAGCGCAGTGGATACTACCCGCAGCGCCTTTAGCGATTCTGCATGACCGAGTTTATCCGCCTTGGTCAGCAGGATATGCACCGGCAGCGGGATCGTAGCGCACCAGGCTAGCATCTGTTCATCAAGATCCTTTAGCGGATGGCGCGCATCCATCACCACGACCACCCCCTGTAGACAGCGCCGCTCCCTTAGGTAACGATCCAACACTACCTGCCAGTGGCGTTGTAAACTAGGCGGAACCTTAGCGTAACCATATCCAGGCAGATCCACCAAACGATGCCCTGCGTCCAAGGAAAAAAAATTGATCTGCTGGGTACGACCTGGGGTTCGACTGGTACGAGCAAGCCCGCCAATACCGGTTATTGCGTTGATAGCGCTCGATTTTCCAACATTAGAGCGCCCCGCAAAGGCTACCTCCACACCATCATCCGGTGGCAGCTCTGAGATCTGGTGACTACTGGTCAGAAAAGAAGCACGACGATAGACAGGGTTCACGGCGAGACTCGGCAGTAGACGAACGGTTTAGACGGGGCAGCCCCGCCGGACAATACTCCTAAACGACCAGGTTGCACCAGAAAACTTCCCCACACAATATCGAACTCAAAACCGGGCATACCCAACATGTTGCATCAGCTTCTGCGTCCCTTTCACAAACTACGTCATTTTGTTGCCTCAAGACCCAACAAACCGCTGACGCGCGTAACCATCTTGCTCTGGATGCTTGCCTCTGCCGCAATCGTGTTGGTATTGCGTGGTTTGTGGTTGCAGGTGCTAGACAGCAATTTCCTACAAAGTAGGGGGGATGCTCGTTCGGTACGGATAGTCGCTATCCCGGCCCATCGCGGCATGATCACCGATCGCTTCGGAGAACCGTTGGCCGTCAGCGCCCCGGTCGATTCCGTGTGGGCCAACCCCCAAGCACTGCTTAAATCGCCCGATCGTTTCCCCGATCTGGCGCGTGTGCTCGGCGTGACACTGGCTGACGTAAAGCGTTTGATTGAGGATCACAAAGACAAAGAGTTCATGTACCTCATCCGGCGCGCCCCGCCTGAACTGGCGCAGGCCATCAAGAACCTCGATCTCCCCGGCGTATCCACACAGCACGACTACCGTCGATTCTACCCAAACGGGGAAGTGACTGGGCAGATCCTGGGGTTCACCGACGTAGATGACGTCGGCCAAGAGGGTCTAGAGCGTAGCCTGGAAAAAACCCTAAAAGGCATACCCGGAGCGCACCGCGTTATCCAAGACCGGCTCGGACGGGTCGTAGACATTGTAGAACGTGTCGCTGAACCTCGACCGGGTGCCGACGTGCGCTTGTCCATCGATCGACGACTTCAGTACCTTGCCTACCGCGCCGTCCAAGCGCAGGTTGAGAAATACAAGGCCAAGGCAGGCACCGCCGTGATTCTCGATATCAAGACCGGCGAAGTTCTGGCCATGGTCAACCTGCCAAGCTTCAACCCCAACGCTACCACCCGCGATCCCGCACTCGGTCGTAACCGCGCCATCACCGACACCTTCGAGCCTGGCTCTACCATGAAGGTGTTTACCATTGCCGCCGCCTTTGAGAGTGGTCGTTACCAGCCGGATACCCCGATCGATACCCGCCCGGGCACCTTCCGGGTAGGCTCTAAAACGATCACCGATGTCCACCCCTGTGGCCTCATTGATGTCGCCCGCGTGGTGCAAAAATCAAGCAACGTCGGCGCAAGCAAGATAGCGCTCACCCTACCCGCCGAGCGCTTATGGAGTGTCTTTTCGCGGGTGGGGTTTGGCTCCCTCACCGGCAGTGGTTTTCCGAGCGAGGTCATCGGGCATCTAGCCCCGTACAGCAAATGGAAGGAGATCGATCAGGCCACGATATCGTATGGTTACAGCATCTCGGTGAGTCTGCTACAACTCACGCGGGCCTACGCCGCCCTCGGCGATGGATTTTTGCGACCGGTCACCTTCTTGGCCCAAAACAATCCCGTACCTGGCACCAAGGTAATCGATGCGCATATCGCCTCCCAGATCCGCGACATCATGGAACTGGTGGTAGGTGCCGGCGGAACGGCACCGCAAGCCCGCGTTGCCGGGTACCGCATTGGCGGCAAGACCGGCACGGCACGTAAGGCGGCCCCTCACGGTGGCTACCTGGATCATAGTTACTTGTCCCTGTTCGTCGGGATGGTGCCGATGACCAACCCACGCCTGGTTATGGGAATCATGATCGACAATCCCACCAAGGACGCCTATTACGGTGGCGTTGTCGCCGGGCCGGCATTCTCTGGGGTTATGGGGGAAGGGTTACGGTTGATGGAGATAGCCCCTGACGACCTCGCCTCTCTTGGCCGCCAGGTGATGACGCTACATGAAGAAAAGGAGAATCCGTGAGCGTATCTCTGGCAGATCTGCTGGATGGGATCCGGTCACTGCCCACTGCATTCAACAGGGCCATCACCGGACTTGCGCTCGATAGTCGCCTGGTACGCCCGGGGGATCTCTTCTTCGCCCGCGCCGGCAGTCAAACCCATGGCACCCAATTTATCGATGATGCGATTCGCCGTGGTGCCGTCGCTATCATTGCAGCCGTAGCCCCTAACACCACCGCTGATTCGCTACGACGGGATGTTCCCGTCATTGCCCTGCCCCACCTTACCCATCACCTCGGGCACATCGCAGCCCGCTTCCACGGCAATCCCTCACGCCGTCTCACAATGATTGGCGTCACCGGAACCAATGGCAAAACCTCAGTTACCCACCTTCTGGCGCAAACCCTCGAACGGTGTGCGGTAGTCGGCACCCTTGGCGCAGGCCTTGTCGAACAACTGACACCCACCACCCACACCACGCCCGATGCGGTCATCTTGCAAGGGTTGCTCGCCGAACTGGTCGCCCAAGATATCCACCATGTAGGACTTGAGGTCTCCTCTCATGCCCTAGACCAAGGCAGGGTCGAGGGGGTTGCCTTCACTGTGGCGATATTTACCAACCTAAGCCGCGATCACCTCGACTATCACGGGGATATGGCAACCTATGGTCAGGCCAAGCAACGGTTATTCCATACGCCTGGCCTACAATACGCCGTTATCAACCGCGATGACGCCTTTGGTCAGACGCTGTTACAGAACCTACCCGAAGGTGTGGTGGGGATTGGCTATGGTCTCTCGCTGAACCCCACGGATCACCCTACCACGAACCATGGATTATCGGTTGTGGGATCGAATCTCTGTCTCGCGGAAACAGGAATGCGTTTGCAAGTCACCACCCCCTGGGGAAGCGGGTGTCTCGCAAGCCCGCTGCTCGGTCGCTTCAACGCTGCCAATCTATTGGCCGTGCTGGCGACACTCGGGGCATTGGGCATACCCTTCGAAGAGGCATTGCGTACCTTATCGCAGGCGCAAGCCGTCTCTGGCAGAATGGAGACCTTGGGCGGGGGCCCTACAACCCCCTTGGTGGTGGTTGATTACGCCCACACCCCCGACGCTCTGGAACAGGTATTGCTCACCCTGCGTCAGCACACCAAGGGCCGCCTATGGTGTGTCTTTGGCTGCGGCGGCGATCGCGATCGTGGCAAGCGCCCGATCATGGGAGCGGTCGCAGAACGTCTGGCCGACACCTTGGTTCTTACCAACGACAATCCGCGCAACGAAGAGGCACTGGACATCTTGCAAGCCATCCTGAGTGGCATTCACAATCCGACCCAGGTCGCGATCATCCCCGACCGTGCAGCGGCAATTCGTCACGCCATCACCTCGGCAACCCCAAGGGATGTGGTGCTCATCGCCGGAAAGGGACACGAACAATACCAACAGATACAATCAACCCGCCTCCCCTTCAGCGACCGCCTCGAGGCAGAACAGGCTCTTAAAACCTACCTATGCTAACAACGCACGAACCACAACAAGCCGCCGGAATCCAGATGCGATTGTCCGAGATGGCCGATTGCCTGTCTGGCCAATGGTTTGGCACGGATATCTCATTCCGTGGTGCCACCAACGATACCCGGCAACTGCAAGCAGGTGCTCTCTACGTTGCCCTGGTCGGAGAACGCTTCGATGGTCACAGCTTCCTCGCCGCTGCACGTCATGCGGGAGCCGCAGCGGCCTTGGTAGAGCGTCTCGTAGATGATCCCCTGCCGCAGGTGGTGGTGGAAAATACCAAGCTTGCACTCGGAAGATTGGCGGCTATCTGGCGCAATCGGTTTCGTGGCCCATTGGTTGCCATCACCGGCAGTAATGGCAAAACCACCGTCAAGGAGATGGTGCGCGCCATTTTGAGCCAGGAGGGACCAACCCTCAGCACCAGCGGAAATCTCAACAATGACATCGGCGCACCCTTAACCCTGCTACGCTTAGAGCCAGACATCCACCACGCCGCCATTATCGAGATGGGTGCCAACCACCCCCACGAAATTGCCTATCTTGCGGCGTTGGCACACCCGACGGTCGCCGTGGTCAACAATGCCGCACCTGCCCACCTAGAGGGCTTTGGTTCATTGCCGGGTGTAGCAGAGGCCAAGGGGGAGATCTACTGCGCTTTGTCTGCCGATGGCGTGGCCGTCATTAACGCCGATGACCCATTCGCCCCACGGTGGCGCACCCTAGCAAACGGACGCCGCGTGTTAGATTTCGGCCTTACCGAGGGCGCTCTGGTGTCCGCTCGGATAGACGAGGTATTGGGCGCAACCGGTGGCACTCGCCTTACCCTACAGACACCACTCGGCGAGTGTGAATTGACGCTACCGCTACCCGGTCGGCACAACGTAATGAATGCCTTGGCGGCCACTGCCGCTGCCCTGGGTGCCGGGGCGTCTCTTGCATCCATCCACGCCGGTCTTGTTGCAATGCGTGCCGTACCGGGTCGACTGCGTCCTTGTCTCGGGCGTCACGGGGCACAACTCATTGACGACACCTACAACGCCAACCCGGCCTCGCTACGCGCCGCCCTAGAGGTTCTCGCCACATTCCCCGGGGAGCGCTGCCTCGTTTTGGGCGACATGGCCGAGTTGGGCAGAGACGCAGCAACCCTCCATGCCGAGGCCGGTGAAACCGCACGCAGACTTGGGATAGATACCTTGCTTGGTTGCGGCCCACTCAGCCAAGGTGCCGTAGCCGCGTTTGGCGCTGACGCGCGGGGCTTTGCTGATGTAGAACACCTTGTTACTGCTCTGGAAAAGGAATTGCGCCCAGGCCTTACCGTATTGGTGAAGGGATCACGTAGCGCAGGCATGGATCGGGTGGTGCGCGAGCTTGCCAAAGCCCCATAAATTCACAATCAACATTCTTTACTTCTACTTAGGATAAAGTACCGTGCTGCTATTCTTGGCTGATTATTTAGAGAAATACGTTGGGGCCTTTCGCGTCTTCCAATACCTGACCTTACGCGCCATTCTGGGGGTACTCACCGCATTAGCGATATCCCTTCTGGTCGGGCCATGGATGATCCGACGCCTCTCGTACCACCAGATTGGGCAACATGTGCGTAACGATGGCCCACAAAGCCATCTCTCCAAGGCCGGCACCCCAACCATGGGCGGCGCGTTGATCCTGGTGTCTATCTTTTCCTCGACGCTGCTGTGGGCTGATCTACGCAACCGTTTCGTGTGGGTAGTGCTGGCGGTCACCATCGCCTTCGGCGCGATCGGCTGGCTCGACGACTACAAGAAATTGGTTCAGCGTCAATCACAGGGATTATCCGCACGCGCAAAATTCTCTTGGCAGATCATTGCTGGCACGGCTGCCGCTCTTTTTTTATACACGATAGCCAATCTGCCAGTTGAAACGCAACTCACCATCCCAATGTTTAAGAATCTTTCACTGAGTCTCGGGATCTTCTATGTCCCGCTGACGGTTTTCGTCATCGTTGGATCAAGTAATGCCGTCAATCTTACCGATGGCCTTGATGGCCTGGCCATTATGCCAACCGTCATGGTTGCCGCAGCGCTCGCCATATTCGCCTATGCGTCAGGACACTCTGAGTTTGCCAATTATCTTGGCATCCCCCATATCCCTGGAGTGGGTGAGGTCGTTGTATTCTGTGGCGCTATCGTGGGGGCTGGATTAGGATTTCTGTGGTTCAACGCCTACCCTGCCCAGGTATTTATGGGAGATGTCGGTGCGCTTGCCCTTGGCGCGGCACTGGGGGTACTAGCCGTAGTCGTTCGCCAAGAGATAGTGCTATTCATCATGGGTGGCGTGTTCGTAATGGAAACTGTTTCGGTCATCTTACAGGTCGTTTCTTTCAAGATGACCGGGCGGCGCATCTTCCGCATGGCCCCCATCCACCACCATTTTGAACTCAAGGGATGGCCAGAACCACGGGTAATTGTCCGCTTCTGGATCATCACCGTGATCCTGGTTCTGATTGGATTATCGACGCTCAAGATTCGCTAGCGGGGATATTCCGTCACCGACGAGATAACTATGTGCTCTTTGGATAGTCAGCGGATTTCAGGTCGCCACGACAAGGCGACCACCCGCTGGCCCTTTCAGAACCCTACAGAACAAAAAGTTGCAGCAGGTAATCACCACTAACTACAAACACGACACCACGGTTATTGACACATCATGGCAGAATTATTACAAATAAGGTTATCCTGTGTGGCACATGACCGCAGAGAGAGCGTGACTCTGTTTACCCACTATCGACTCAGATCGTAGACCAGGCAGCACTCACGCACTGTACAGCACCCAAACAGAAACAGGCCTAATGACGTTTGGCAGCCCACAACATTCCGTTGGGAGCCGTAAACTGCATAATCACCTGAGCACCCCAGATTGTCCTCCCGAGAGAGAGCAAGCAGCATGGAACTGACAGACCACTCACGCATCGCAGTTATTGGTGGCGGCCCAGCCGGGGCATTCTCTGCCTACTTTCTCTTAGACTTCGCAGGACGCATTGGACTACAAGACGTTGCTGTGGATATCTACGAACACAAAGAATTCGCCTGCGTAGGTGCCAAAGGGTGCAATCACTGCGGTGGCCTCGTCTCTGAGACGATGCTGCAAAACCTCTCCATGGAGGGTATCGTTGTGCCCTCCTCCGTCATCATGAATAGCATAGACTCCTACCGACCACATACCCAAGAAGGAGACGTGCTGATCCAGCTACCGTTGGCACAGATGCGCATCGCCACCGTATATCGAGGAGGAGGACCACAAGTATATGACAATGTTGGCGATCCGCCCAAGACTAGCTTTGATGATTATCTCCTCACGCTGGCCTGCTCCCGTGGGGCAGAACTCATCCCAGAGCGAGTTACGAAACTCTCCTGGCAAGAGCACCGCCCCCAAGTCGAGACCAAAAACGGCACGATAAAAACCTACGATCTCCTGGTCGGTGCCGTAGGCGTCAACGGCGGTGGGTTGCGTCTCCTTGAAGAACTCGGCTTTGGTTACGTCCCGCCAAAAATCACCAAGGCCTACGTTGGCGAATTCTTCATCGGACGCGAACAGGTGAATCAATACATTCAAAGCGCGATGAATGTATTTCTGCTGGATATTCCTGGTTTGAAATTCGCCGCCCTCATCCCCAAAGGGGGGTACGTAACGCTTTGTATGCAAGGAGAGATAGAAGAAGCATTGATCTCGCGGTTTCTAAGCCATCCTGTTGTGCGCAAATGTTTCCCGCCAGAATGGAAACCTCCCCGTAAGATGTGCCACTGTTCACCGAAATGCAACATCGGAGAACCGCGCCATTATTTTACCGACCGTGTCGTCTTGGTGGGAGATTGCGGGGTCTCACGCCTCTACAAAGACGGGATCGGTGCCGCATATCTGACAGCGCGTGCCTGTGCCGCCACGGCAGTTTTTTACGGGATCAGCGCAAAGGATTTCCGTAAACATTACCTCCCCACTTGCAATCGATTAAAGCACGACAATCAACTCGGTCACTTTGTCTTCGACATGATCGCATTACCAAAGAAGGTTGGTTTCTTGCGCACAGCAATCCGCTCCATGGCAATACGGGAGCAAACCCTGCACAACACAAAACGCCCGATGAGCACTTTTTTGTGGAATACGTTCACGGGCAGTGCCACCTACAGCAGAATCATCTTCGAGGCGGCGCATCCACGCTTCATACTACGTTTTATTTGGGAGTTACTTAAGGGAGTGCTGCACCGTTAGAATGTTTTGACTAACCACCTCGCAGAATGCCGCTACGACTTGCGGATCAAAATGGGTACCAGCCTTCTCGGTGATGTGCGCCAAGGCTTGCGATGGTGTCATTGCCCCCCGATAGGGACGCTCGACCAGCAAGGCGCTATAGACATCCACTACCGATATAATACGCACAACCAGGGGGATCTGCGCCCCCACCAAACCAATGTAACCAGTTCCATCAAACCTCTCATGGTGATATTTAGCCAGCTCCGCCGCCAACCGGAAATAACCAGATTCAGGAGTAGTCTCGGCTATCTTGGTAAGAACATTCGAACCAATGTGGATATGTGTTTTCAGAATATCCTTTTCTTCGGGTTGCAACCCCCCTTGCTTTGCCAACAAACCGGCAGGCAATCCCGCATTACCAATATCATAGAAATAACTAGCGAGCTTTATGTTCTCGATGAAGTCCTCGTTGATCTCCGTCGTGCAACCCTGCAATAAACAAAGCTTACGACAGGTTCGTTCCACAAGATACGCCACACTGTTAATCGCTATCCCTTGCTCCTGCGACTGCATTATCTTGGCAATAGCAACCAACCCACCCATCGCTGCATTATGCTCGTTTGTCAACTCGACCAGCTCATCACTTTGTCTACGAATGCGATCGGCAAGATGCTCGATGATGCGCAATACCAAGGAGGGATCCTCATAGATCCGCCGCAAGATCGTCCGTTTGTCGATCAGCAATACCCAGGTATCCTCTAGCGCCTGGATAGTAGAATAGAATGGCTTTTTGTCGAACAGCGCCATTATCCCAAACATATCCCCCGCTTTCAGAAACGCCAAATGAACACGATTGCCATCAAAACCAGTACGATATACCTCCACCACGCCAGACTGTATGACGTAGAGGTGTGTTGCAATATCACCATTCCTTGCGATAGTATCCCCAGCAGGGAAATGCTTCCCTAATTTTTGCTCTTGCTTGCTAAAGACCATGGCGCACCTGTTATCGTCAGGAACCGTGAGTGCTACAGAATGATGACAACGAACACTGAACTTGATCGTTTGGTTTCTTAAATCACTTAATTTTTCGCTTCACAACCACGCAACGACTCACCCAGAACGGCCCATACACCGTACCCCACCAAGCATCAACACCGCATTGGGTGGCGCTTGGTCGTCGTTTGCGTCACAACCGCACAAACGGTTCCCCGCACTGCACGCACACGGGTATAGTAGGCACTTCCTGTGCGAACGCTTGGAACCACTCACCACAACCTGGGTGCATTTATGATACCGCTATTCGCTCTCTTGCTGCTTGGTGGCACCATCTGCTGTCTGCCTAACGCCTACGCTACCCCGACAGCCCCCCTCACCAACGAGACACAGACTCCCACGACACAGGTTGCGGGAGAATCCACCTACGACGAACCCACCATCATTGAGCGAGCCAGCACCTTCTTCGGGCGCACCACCGAAGGCCTCGGCAAGACCATAGAAGAGGCATTCCGCGAGCACGGACGCCCCAACGCCTATATCGAGGGCCAAGAGGTTGGCGGGGCATTCGCCATCGGCGTATGCTACGGCGACGGGGTGCTCATCACCCCAAGCGGTACTACACGTCGCGTCTACTGGCAGGGCCCTTCGGTTGGATTCGACCTCGGACTCAACGCCGCAAAGGTCTTCGTTTTGGTTTATCATCTACCCGAGGTCGAGGCAATCTTCCAGCGGTTTCCTGGGGTGGAGGGCAGTCTCTATTATTTCGCAGGTTTTGGCATGACCTACCTAGAAAACAACGGTATTGTACTCGCACCGGTTCGTCTTGGCGTAGGGTTTCGCACTGGAGCAAGCGTAGGTTATCTACACATTACCACCACACCTTCCTGGAACCCGTTCTAGCCATCTCATGACTGCATCCTCACCAACGATCAAGATTCTCGATACTACCCTACGCGATGGCGAACAGACACAAGGGGTATCCTTTTCCCCCGCAGAGAAGCTCCACATTGCCCAGGTATTGCTTCAGCAGATCAAAGTCGACAGACTTGAGATCGCCTCAGCGCGAGTATCTGAGGGGGAGCGAGAGGCCGTATCCGCCGTCATCGACTGGGCCGGTTCTCATGGGCTCGTCGACCGCGTGGAGGTGCTGGGTTTCGTCGATTTCAAGAACAGCGTCGATTGGATCCGTAGCGCTGGCGGACGGGTGCTGAATCTCCTCGCAAAGGGCAGCGAGAAACACTGTCGTCGGCAGCTTAACAAAACGCTGGATCAACACC
>CAIJYR010000013.1 GCA_903824965.1 uncultured Thiotrichales bacterium | reverse complement strand
CCCTCGTGCGTGCCTCCAATGCCTTCCGATATAAAGGCTCTGCCTCGGCGTACTCGCCTTTCATTTCTAGCAAAGCAGCCAGGTTGTTCATGCTTGTTAATGTATCTGGATGCTCCATTCCTAAGGCCCTCGTGCGTGCCTCCAATGCCTTCCGATATAAAGGCTCTGCCTCGGCGTACTCGCCTTTCATTTCTAGCAAAGCAGCCAGGTTGTTCATGCTTGTTAATGTATCTGGATGCTCCTCTCCCAATATTCGTGCACGCGCTTCCAATACTTGCCGATACAAAGGCTCAGCATCGGCGTACTCTCCTTTCCTGTTTAGCAATAGCGCCAGGTTGTGTACAGTATCCAGCGTTGCAGGATCTTCGCCATTTTGCGCGAACAACTGGCGAATAGCGGCGACCAGTGGGGGAATCTCCCATTTATGATTGTACCAAGTTTCCACCAATTCTTTGCAGCGTGATCCAATGTGTGCGGCCAGTGTTTCGCGTAGTGCTTTCTCATCCTCGATAGGACGAATCTGTACTAGTTCACCCACCACTCGGTGCATCCGAACGATACGGGATTGCTCATCACTACCGAAATCCTTGATCTGTAAGAAACGCAAATCGAGTAGGCGACCTACAAGCATCCCCCAGGGATTGGGATGACCCTTTGTAACCGGTGCACCGAGGTCTGGGTATTTCTCGGTAACCAGTGAGCGTAGCCAAGACAGCGGAATCGAATCCGGTGGTAGCCATGCTGCATAAAAGAGTGCAAGCAATTCTTGTGGTAACAGCCGATCCAGGGTTGGTTTCAGCGTGAGACTCACAAGCTTTTGACCGTGTGGGATGCCCTGTTGTGTCTCGGACGCTATCCCTTCATGGCCCGTCAGACCTTCATCCTGCAACCGTTTGAGCAAATCCGCGCAGGTGACGGTTCTATTGTATTCATTGAGATAGACCGCCGCCACCTCCACCGCGAGCGCATAACCACCGAGCAATTCGACGATCTTCTGTGCGTCAGTACGTGCCTCTTCATTGAGAAAGCGTCCGTTCGGTTGATAGCCTTCAATCAGTCGTACCCCATCTTCGATGTGCATCTCGTCAACCGACACCAGCGCATAACGTTGCGTATCGTTGAACTGATTCGCCTCAAGACGGGTGGTTGCGATGACGTGCAGCCAGTCGTGATGCAGCAAATCGGATTCTGGGGGAGAAAGCAGATTGACAAAATCAACGTTATCAAGCAACAGCAACGCATAAGGCGCGGGTGGATTTTCCTCACCCTTTATTATAGGTTCAGAACCCTTTTTTGCACGGGCATGGAGTTCGTCCAGGATACGTTTTGCAGCGCGTTGTGGATCGTTTTTCTCTTCGTCATTGAAGTCAATGCCAAGATGATCATTGAGTGTCAGCACTGCCTCCACCAACGTCTTTTTATCCGCACAAACAGCTACCCAACAACCGCCAGAATATAAATACGCATAGCGATGGGCGTATTGGATTGCGAGGCTCGTTTTCCCGAATCCGCCCATGCCGTGCAGTGCGGTAATCACACCAACGGTTCCGGTACCCATCTTGCTGTGCAACGCTTGCATTTCTTCCTGACGGCCGGAAAAATGCTTGTTGATCGGCGGGAGGTTGCCAGTTTTTGCACGTTTACGATGCGAGAGGGGGAGGTATTGACGCAAGAAAAGATTTAGTTCATCGAATTGTTTGCCTACATTGGCATAAAGAGGTGCATCTGTCTTGGTTTTCCAAAAAAACGGGACTCTCTTCTGTGATAAATGGTTTATTTTGTTTAGCAGTTTTCCTATCTGACCAATCTCGTGCGCATGATTCCCTTCGACCTCCAAAACCTTCGTGGCTTTCCGACGAAAGAAAGCACTCAATGCGTTCAGCGTTGTATTCACGCGGGGAGTAACACCCTCCTCGTACCAAGCGCGTAGGTCGAATAATCCGTACTCTACCGAGGGAGCGAATAGCTGAGAAAAATCGCCTGTTGTAAGGTTCGGTACCGTGACAAGATGCACCACGGCAATCCCTTCTGCGGAGGCAACGCGGGCGTTCTGATGGCGGATATACTCTGCGACATGCCGCTTGTGACCCGCAGTGTCGAGATACTTCTGAGAAACGACCAACAGCAGGACATGCGCCTCACGCAACGCGCTACGCTCGTTGTTGTCCCCGTTCGCAAGGTCTGCGTCCCCAAGGAAGCAATGCAGTCCATCGTCCGTGATGTTGCGGTACTCTGTCTCGATTCTCTCCTGAAGTGCCTTGATCTGGCCCTTATCGTTGTCACTGTTTGCGAAAGAGATGAACACGTGCGGCATGACGATGACCCTCTCTGAGTAGGGTAGAATCGTCGCAGATCAGCGCAAGATGTGCAAGCCTTCCTGACATCCTGAGAGATAGATCGAAAACAGATAAGCGAAAACCACTCTCCGAAAGCATTTGATTTTCGGGGTGTGGAGGGGTAGTCTTTTGGGGCTGACTTGCTTTGGATTGATTTGATCTTGTCCGTTTCTGCGTCAATTGTTTCGTTTTCACGTAGCCTCCAGAGCATCCTGATCATGACTGACTCTCTTGATTTTCCACGCTACGGCGACAAAACCAATTCGACCTTCTTTGAGGAATTCCGCGAGCGGCTGCTGGAAGAGCGCGATCGTTCTGGCCTGACCGACATGATTCGTCGTATCGATGCACTGATGATTACCGTAGAGCCTGGACATTCGATTGCGTATGTCGGTGAGCTTTGTCTGATGACACCGTACCACTACCTAGTCACCTTGGAATCCGAGGAACATTATACCCATATTCTGCGTATTGACATGAGTGCTCCTGATCTGCTCATCCGTGAGGTCAAGAACCGCAACACGCGCGGTATTTTTCGCAGTCTGAACGAAGTGTATCCCATCGGCGCACAGAAACCCAATTCACGCTACATGGGAGAGATTTTTAGCGTTACCAATCTGCATGATGTGGTTGCCTTGCAAAAGAACCGTGATGTACGATTCTTTGATCAAGATCAGATCCGAAAACTAGAGTTGCCAGGCAACATCGCAATCGTGAAACCGAGTCCCTATACCCATAACATTGTCGGCTATTGGGAACGACCGGAGGACGACATTAGGGTCTATGCTCTTGGCATGTCCAGTATTCGCGCAGATGTGCAGGCCGCGTATGAATCTGCAAAAATCACCCAGGAGCAATTTGGCATCCATGCTCTTTTGTTGCCGATTGATCACCTGGCAACAAGGATCTACAGCCAGAACAGAGAGGTGTCGATCCTGGAATACATGACGCTGACCAGTTATTATTACTGGGGATCTTACGATATTACCGATCAAGATTCATCGACCAATGTGACCAAGAGTGTACATTACGCAAACGAACTAGAAAGCCCTGCCAAGGTTTTCACTGCGGCGAACCATCCCTATTTTGTGAACCATCTCTTGCGGTTGCCGTCGCCTACGGAAGCATTCGTTCGTAATTATGGGCCACGTTTGCATCACCTCGCAGTGGCGGTACAAGATGGTCATCGTGCTGGTGTGCTCAATGGCGTGGCCAACATTGACTATGTTGTGGGTGTGCTACGCGATTGTGGTAAAGACTTTTTATTGGACGTCGTTGGCAGTGAAGAAGAAGGACTAAAACAGATTTTTTCTAGCGCGTCTGAGCATTCTAGCCTCATCGTCGAATATGTACAGCGATTCGGTGATTTCCAAGGGTTCTTTACCAAGGGAAATGTTGCCAATCTGACAAAAGCCGCGAGCGTCGAAGAAGGGCTACGCACCATGGACGCAGCAGCGCGTACCGTGCAGGCAACCTCATGACAGATTTTTTACAAATACTTTGGAATTGCGCTGCCAGTTGTACAATGTTTTGCGTGCCACGGGCAGGACATCGACAGTCGCTGGTTCAAAACCCCGTTCTTGGAACCAATGCGCCGTATGGGTGGTGAGCACAAAAAGGCGCTGGATACTTTGCGCTTTGGCCAAGCTTTCGATGTAGGTGAGCAGGAGATCCCCACGACGTTGGTTACGGTATTCAGGGTGTACCGCAAGACAGGCCAATTCACCCACGCGCTCCTCAGGGAAAGGCAGAAACGCAGCACAGCCGATGACCGTGCCATCGCGTTCTGCAACGACGAATTGACCCACTTCGGTTTCTAATCGTTCGCGGGATCGGCGAACCAAAATGCCCTGTTCTTCGAGTGGTGCGATCAGTGCCAAGATTCCTCCTACGTCCTCAATGGTGGCGGATCGGAGATCATCGTAGGCACCCTGATCAATCAGGGTACCAGATCCGTCGCGTGTAAAAAGTTCGAGCAGAAGCGCCCCGTCTGTATGGCGACTGACCAAATGAACCCGATCGACCCCGTGTCGTAGCGCATAAACGGCTCCGGCGACCTGTTTTGTGAGGTGTGTTGGGATGGTTCCTGGTTGGCGCAACCACGCTTCGGCTTTTTCCAGGGTGAGCCGAGGTACAAAATGACCCTCGCTGTCCAGAAGACCTGGATCGTCTACCAGGATGATCAATTTGTCTGCGGAGAGTTCTGCAGCCGCTGCCATGGCGATTTCTTCGGCGCTTACATTGAATACCTCGCCAGTGGGTGAATACCCAATGGGCGAAAGCAATACGATGTCCTGTCCATTTAAGTGACGTCGTAACGCTTCTGTGTCAATCCTGCGAACCTCTCCTGTGTGTTGGTAGTCAATACCATGGCGTACTCCCAGGGGGCGGGCGATGACAAAATTGCCTGAGGTGACGCGAATCCGTGCCCCCGCCATGGGGGAGTTTGCAAGACCCAACGAAAACAGTCCCTCGATTTGTGCACGCACACTGCCCGTGGCTTCGAGTACACAGGCCAAGGCTTGGGTGTCGGTCACACGCAAACCATGCTGATAGCACATTTCTAGCCCACGCGCTCGTAAACGCTCTTCGATTTGGGGCCGTGCACCATGCACCAGCACCAAGCGCACCCCCAAAGAACCGAGTAAGGCCAGATCATGAATCAGATGGGGAAATTGGTTGTCCTGAACGGTCTCACCACTCAGCGCCACTACAAAGGTGCGATTACGGTGCGCATTGATATAGGGCAGTGCATGACGCAGAGAGGTGATAATGGTGGCTGCTTGTGGGTAGGACATGGTATTTTCTAAAGGCAATAGAGTCACACTCAAAACACTTCTCTCCGGATTGTCTTGGAGAGGAGCATCGTCAGGAAATCAGATTTACTATAGGCCAGCAGCCTTTCTTCCCTCAGAAACCATCTTGTCAATCATATGAATCACACCACCACTGCTGACTTCCATATTGCTAAATGCTGTTGCCAATCGTTCCATCAGGTCTTTTCTTTTTTGCCAATCTGTTTTGATCAGAGCAAGAACCTCATGCGCAGAGGCGTGCACCTGTTGGTGTGGTTCACTTAACAAGTGGTAGGAAGAGGTCATGCCCAATTGTTGTTTCCCTTTCCCTGCGTGATACCATTTTCCTAAACGACAATGTTTGTGATCCACCTCGATCGGTTTCGTGTATTCTTCTTTGTCGGCATGGCTTACGCTGATGTAGGTGCGCTGTTTGTAAATAATATGATCCACTTTTGACAAAGTTGCAAAACATTGTATCTGTGCATGATTGATTTCTACTAGATTTTTTCGTGCCGAATCTGCGAACTTACGAAAGCGCACCGCCAATTCATCCGCAACATCACGCGCATTACCTGCCTGGGTACGCATGGTGCCTGAGCTTTCTTTCATGGACACAGAATCTTTAACGAGCTCCTTCATTACGGTTCCGATAGAGGCAGACGCTGATTTTGTCTTCTCCGCTAGATTTTTCACTTCGTCCGCCACAACGGAAAAACCGCGACCTGCCTCACCAGCACGAGCCGCTTCAATAGCGGCATTCAGCGCCAACAAGTTGGTTTGATCAGAAATAGTGTTGATCAAGGCAACCGCTTGTTGAATTTCTCCGCTACGGGCGTTTAGCTTCTCCACCAGGGCAACCGTATCTTCAATGCGTTCTAGCACTTCCCCCAATTCATCTGCGGTTTGCTTCACCGATTGACGGCTGTCCTCGGCATCATCCCTTGTCCTCCCTGCATCCTCCGAAACATGCTCGATCCACTCGGTGATGTGTGAGAGATCAGTTTGTGTCGTGAGCAAATTCTCAATCAAATTGGTCGTGTTGAGCTGCTGGAGCTGTGCAAGCAGTCCAGTGCGTTGCTTATGTTCGTGGACGCTAGAAATTGCATCCAGAGAAATATTGATACGTTTCTCAAGGCTCTCGCGGAACTCACCGTGCAGCCCAACAGACTGTGCCTTGCGGAAAAATTTATCATTCACATGGTATTCAAAAGCTGTGGAGACTTCGCGAAAATAGCATTCGAGCTGATCCAGCATATCATTCACAGACCAACACAGAGTGCCCAGTTCTTTGGAATTACAAACGCCTGTAATACGCTTATCAAGGATGCCTTCTGAAGTGCATTGCACAACTGTAGTAATTCTATCGAACAGATCGAACCACACCCGACTCCTGATCACAACAACGATCAGCAAGCCCACGCCAAGACCCAAAGTGATAAGTGATGGCCAGAACAGTTCATTACGCAATGCAGCAAAAAAGACATTGACCGCCAACAGTCCGGTCAATAGAAACAAGGGTAACAAGAAATTAGATCGTAACGATAAATTCTTCATAGGAGATGTCCCGTTCAGCGAGCACCTTTAGTAATACGTTCATGGAGGTCTGGCAGGCATCGTGTGCAGGAACACGACGCTCGGCAGCCAGCATCTCTTGATAAAGATCCACCACCACTGCCAACGCTTGTGGTTTTGGTTTGCGTCTTACCGAAAGATAGCCAATAATCTTTCCATGCGCATCCAGAGAGGGTGTCACATGTGCAAATACCCAATAAAAACTTCCGTCTTTGGACATGTTTTTGACATAGGCAAAACATTCCCTGCGATCTTGGATGGTGTTCCAGAGAAACTGAAACACACCACGAGGCATGTCGGGATGACGGATGATATTGTGTTGTGCACCAAGCAGTTCTTTCTCATCATAGCCAGAAAATTCTATAAAAATACGATTGCCGTAGGTGATTCTTCCCTTGGGGTCTGTTTTGGAAACAATAAAGTCTTCTGCACGCATCCCTCTTTCGACAGTGGTGGGCGTAACTTTTTTGTTTTTCATCGCTCAAGATTCCATTCTTGTTTCTCTTCTTCGCCAGGGTCACGATCCCCTGCTTCCCGATACCAGCCCGACAGGGTTTTACCGTCGTCACTCACCTCCCATTCGAGGTCGCCTTGCGTGTCTTCCCCAATGCGACCCTGAGGACGACCGCCTCCCGATGGGTGTTCCGACCAGGTGGCGTGGATTGTTCTTCCCTCCAGAACCCCTGAGATCTCTCCGTCTTTTGCAATGCCTTCATCACTGGTGTACTGGTACGTGCCGGTCACTCGATTACCATGCTGGCTGAGAATGATCTCCCCCACCAAATCGGAGGACCACGTTCCACTCACGTCCACATCCGCCGCGATCGCAAGGGGCAGGAAAAAGAACACCAAGAATACAGACAAGAACAACCGTTTGGTTCTTCGGATCATGATAGTCATTCCGTATGTACCTGTAACCGTTGTCGGATTCGATCCTGTGGGAGTAAACGCCACAACCCGGCCAGTTCAGGCCCAGCCAAGGTACCGGTGAGAGCCGCTCGCAGGGGATGGAAGAGTGCGCCGCCACGCATCACTGTAGCCTTCTTGACTTCGTTGCTAAACGCTCGAAAGTCTTCGGGGTGCTTGGCAAGAATCTCCAAAGCGGCACCATAAAACGCAGCACCCGCAGCGGTAATGGCATCACGCGCTTCTTTCGTAAACACCAGGGCATCCTCCTTGTAGATTACACGCGCCCACTGGGTGCCCTCTTCAGGCAGCAAGAGGTTAGGGCGCACCGTGGCAACAAAGGACTCCCGTTCTGGATCGGGCACCCAGGAATGCACCTCGGTGGGCAACCAATCCCATAACCGCGTCCACTCTGCGTGGACAAGCGCCTCTTTTTGCCAGTATCGAAGTGTGGCTTCATCGTGACGTGCGGGGGCGACCCCCAGATGGTTTGGGTCAAAACCAGACGCCAGGCCGTCTAGATCCAAAAGCCCAGCCTCCCCGTAGGCATGACCCAGGCGTGCCAAGTGGTTCAACACTGCCTCCGGCAGATAGCCGATCGCACGCAATTCACGCAGACTTAGGGCACCCGCCCGCTTGGAGAGCGGTGCACCGTCGGCACCGATGATGAGCGAGAGATGCCCATAGTGTGGAACAGGCAGTCCCAACGCCCTAAGGATCAGACATTGACGCGGGGTATTAGAGAGGTGATCAGCGCCCCGAAGAACGTGCGTAACCCCCATCAAGGCATCATCTATGGCGTTTGCGAACAAAAACGCAGGCGTGCCATCGGATCGGCGGATCACGAAATCCCCAAGGTCATCGCCCGAGAAAGATTGAGGCCCACGTACCAAATCTGTCCATTGCAGCGTACTCTCAGGAGGCACCCGCAAACGCAGGGAGGCCGCAGGGTGGGTGGTGTTGCGTGCCTCGACTTCTGCACGAGAGAGATGCGCACAGACCCCCGAATAACGGGGCGGTTTACCAGCGGCGCGTTGTAGCGCACGCTCGCGTGCGAGTTCTCCCTCTGTGCAGAAGCAAGGATACGCACGTCCCTCGGACGCCAATTGGTCATAGAAAGCTGCGTAGTGATGGGCGCGTTCCGATTGGCGATACGGTGCATGGGGGCCGCCTAGATCTGGCCCTTCTGCCCAGTGTAGACCAAGCCAACGGAGATCGGTCATCAGCGCCGTTTCATGATCAGAACGACTGCGGACGGTATCGGTGTCTTCGATGCGCAGCAAAAAGAACCCTCCCGCTGCCCGTGCAAGCAAGGCCGCGTAGAGGGCTGTGCGAACATTGCCTAGGTGCAGTGCACCGGTGGGGCTTGGCGCAAACCGTGTGCGCACGATGTTCATACAAAATCCACCCTACCGCTAGGCCAAGGCCATCAAGGCAGCGGCGTAATTGGGTTCCTGTTTGATTTCCGGCACCAGTTCGGTATAGAGCACCTGATTGTCTGCACTAAGGACGACCACAGCACGGGCACTGATTCCCCTGAGCGGGCCATCCACAATGAGCACACCGTAGGTCTCGGCAAAGGTACGATCGCGCATCATCGAGAGGGTGATAACATTTTTGATGCCTTCGGCTGTACAAAAACGACCCGATGCAAAGGGCAGATCAGCGGAAATCACCAATACCACAGTATCGGGGTGTTGCTGTGCGTGTTCGTTGAAATACTTGGTGGAAAGGGCACAAATACCGGTATCTAGGCTCGGAACGATGTTGAGCAGTTTTTTCTGGTTCGGAAAATCCGCCAGGGAAACGGCACTGAGATCGGTCTTAATGAGCGTAAAATCCGGTGCCTGGCTGCCCACTGCAGGAAGCGTACCATTGGTGTGGATGGGTGTACCGCCGAGGGTAATGTTGGCCATCTGGATTGCCTCTTAGATCGATAGGATGGGGAGTTTAGGTTAGGGTCTGTATGCCGTTCTTGCCACTCACAATGAGCACATCGGGTGCGCGACGGGCAAAGAGACCATTGGTGACAATGCCTGTGACATGATTCAGTTCTGTTTCCAGTTTGACGGGTTCCATAATGGAAAGGCCATAAATATCGAGGATGACGTTGCCATTGTCTGTGGTGAAGCCTGTTCGGTAGACGGGTTCTCCGCCGAGGTGTTTGACGAAATGACGTGCCACATAGGAGCGTGCCATGGGAATGACTTCAACTGGCAGGGGAAAATCACCCAGTACATCGACCATTTTCGATTCGTCAACGATGCACACAAATTTGGTCGATAAAGCAGCCGCAATTTTCTCGCGGGTCAGCGCCCCCCCTCCGCCTTTGATGAGGTGCAAATAACGGGTGGCCTCGTCTGCGCCATCTACGTACACTGCCATGACGTCGACCATGTTCATGTCGATGACTTCAATGCCATGTTTTTTAAGGCGAGTGGCGGTTTCCAGGGAGGAAGCGACGGCACCGTCAATGCGTCCCTTGATCGTAGCCAAGCAGTCGATGAAATGGTTGGCGGTGGAGCCTGTGCCCACGCCAACGATACTGCCCACCGTGACGTATTCTAATGCTGCCTTCGCGGCTGCTTTTTTCATGTCGTCTTGTGTCATTTTGATCCTTTCGTGAGTGATGAAATGTGCAGTCGTTCGTGTGCGAGTAGCCAGCGTTTGGTGTCCAAGCCTGTGCCACTGTAACCGCCAAGACCTGCGGCGGCCACCACGCGGTGGCAGGGAACGAAGATCGGGACGGGATTGGCTGCACAGGCACCGCCCACGGCCCGCGCCGAGGTGTTCAGTTGTGTGGCCAATACCCCATAGGGTAGCACCTGCCCAACGGGAATGGCACGCACGATTTCCCAAACGCGATGTTGGAAAGGGGTACCCTGGAGTGCCAAGGGGAGCGTACAGGCAGAACGAGCATCCACGAAATACGCGCATAGTACCGCAACGACCTGCGTTGCGGCAGCATCTTCGAGGAGCACATGGAGCGAAGCGTAGTGCGACGAGCCCCGCGTAGCCGTGAGGGCCGTACGTTTTGTCGATGTCCGCAGCCGTATCGCGGGCTGAGACAAAACGTAAGGCAACCGAGCACGGCGT
>CAIJYR010000012.1 GCA_903824965.1 uncultured Thiotrichales bacterium | reverse complement strand
CCCCAGTCGGATACATTGAAGGGAGGATTCGCGAGGATATAGTCGAATTTCAGGTCTTTGAGTTCGTCCTTGTGAAAGCTCCCCTCGTTATTCCAGCGAATATCGGCATCGATACCACGAACCGCGAGATTCATCTTCGCGAGTCGCCAGGTGGTGTAGTTCGATTCCTGACCGTAGATCGCAATGTCGCCAATTCGTCCGCCATGCTCTTGGACGAACTTCTCGGATTGTACGAACATTCCGCCAGAACCACAGCACGGGTCGTAGATTCGTCCTTTGTACGGTTCAATCATCTCGACCAAGGTACGCACCACCGATTGTGGCGTGTAGAACTCACCGCCTCGTTTTCCTTCCGATCCTGCGAACCCGCCAAGGAAATACTCATAGACTCGCCCAAGGATATCCTTCGCTTGTGCCTGTTCGTCGTGCATCGCGATCCGACTCAGAAGGTCGATGAGTTCCCCGATCATGATCTTATTGAGTGCTGGACGGTTGTAGTCCTTTGGCAATACGCCTTTCAGAGGCGGATTCTTTCCTTCGATGAGGAGCATGGCATCATCGATCATCTTCCCGATGGTTGGTTGCTTTGCATTGGCCTGAAGATGTGACCATCGAGCTTCTTTCGGTACCCAGAACACATTTTCTGCGAGATACTCGTCCGCATCCTCTGCGGAAATTGGATCTTCTGCGAGGAGTGCCGAATGTTTCGTCTCGAAGGCATCGGAAATATACTTGAGGAATATCAACCCAAGAACGACATGCTTGTATTCCGATGGTTCCAGGTTCCCGCGTAGCTTATCGGCAGCGAGAAACATCTCCGCTTCAAAGCCGAGATTTGCTCCATTCCCATTTTTGCCTTTCCGATCGGCTTGTCCATTCGTACTGTCATCGGAATTGATTTTCTTCTGTCTGCCGCGAGCCATTGTGCCACCAGTTAGGAATTGCAAGTCTCGTCAGCCCAGCCCCCCTCCGAATTTTCAGAGAGGGGTGTACGCAGAGAAACCATTACGGACTAGGGGGTTCATGCGCCTCTACGGGTACGGGAACGCGCACAGGGGGGGGCGGTTCATGAGCACACACCGCAGTGACCGGAGGCTCGTGCGATTCTTCCACGCCGTTGTCCTCTTCGCCCTCCCCGTAGCCATTGCCTTCCTCAGCAGAAAACTCACCCTTCTCCCCACCCTGGGAGAGGCCACCGAGACGCCGACGGCGGCGTCCACCCCGTCGTCCACGTCGTACACGACGCTCGCTGGCCACCAGGGTCGTTGATTCCTCCTGTGTCATGTCTGCATCGAGCACTGAGCCGTTTTCTTCCGTGGCAACCGCTGCTTCTTCTGGCGACACCACGACCACGGGGGAGGAGGGCACCGTCACTGCGGTGACGGCCGTAGTTGCTACGGGGGGGGCAACAGGTTCACCCATCGGTACGGATCCCACCTCGATGGCAGCCTCCCTCATGCGTACTGGTTCAACCACCGGAGAGCTGGTCGGTACCGACAGGGGCAGCGTCGGGAGAAGCCGATCCTCCTCAGGCTCAGGGAGAAGATCGCGTTCCCATCGATCTCCACGCGGTTCTTTTCGCTCCGATCGAAACTGAGAAATGCGCTCAGGACGCGGTCGAGGGGGACGATCCCCCGCACGAACCTCCGCACGCGGTTCCCGCGGGGGGCGTGGTTCACGTCGCACCTCCGGACGAGTATCCAGACGCTCGGTGCGTTCAGGCCGCTCGGTGCGTTCAGGCCGCACGGATCGATCAGGCCGCCCTTCTGAACGACCCTCAGAGCGATCGACACGCTCAGGACGGGGCACCGACGTAGGCGAAGGACGCGAATCACGGGGCACAAACGTACCCTCGCGTGTCTCCTGCACGGCAATCGACTCTATCAATACAGGCTTTTTCTCGGGTACCTCCCTGGTAGGCACAAACGAGGTTTCTGTGACAGATCGTTCTGGAGCAGATTCCTGCGTCGACTCCGTTCGCAAAACCGACCACAAGCGACGCAGAAAACCCGGACGCATCGGTGCCGTAGGCGCAGAGGCCGCAGGTACCGTATTAGGCACCACAACCAGCGCCCTTTCTTCCGACACACTCGATAGCACGCGGGGTTCAGGGGGCGTGCTTTGCGGGGCAGCCCGTACCGCAGGTTCATCCGCACTTGGCCGCGAAACCGTGAGGCTAGGCATTTCGGTCGGTGCTTCCTGCTCTGTGATCATCTGGTAACTCGGACGCGCCTCTTCCGGCAGATCGTCACACCGCACGCGCTCCAAAAGGTAGGCAGGGGTATCTAGCGCCGTGTTCGGCACCACAAACACCTGGATCCGGTGGCGAACCTCAATCGCAGCAATGGAATTGCGTTTCTCGTTCAGCAAGAAAGTCCCGACGCTGACGGGCACCTGAACGATCACACTGCCGGTTTTGTCCTTGATGGCCTCTTCCTCGATCAGGCGCAGAATCGAGAGAGACAGCGACTCGATGCCACGGACGGTGCCCTGGCCATTGCAACGCGGACAAACCACCTGGTTCGATTCCCCCAAAGAAGGGCGCAAACGCTGGCGTGACATTTCCAACAAGCCAAACCGAGAAATACGCCCCACCTGCACCCGCGCACGATCCAGCTTGAGGGATTCCTTGAGGCGGTTTTCGACTTCTCGTTGGTTGCGTGCCGGGGTCATGTCAATAAAATCAATGACGATCAAACCACCAATGTCCCGAAGACGCAGTTGACGCGCAATTTCATCGGCGGCTTCCATGTTGGTATTGAGAGCGGTTTCCTCAATGTCGCCGCCCTTGGTGGCGCGTCCCGAGTTGATATCGACGGAAACCAATGCCTCCGTGTGATCAATCACAATGGCACCCCCCGAAGGTAGGCGTACCTCGCGCTGGAAGGCCGTTGCAATCTGGCTCTCGATCTGAAAGCGCGAAAAAAGCGGAACCGTATCCTGGTAAAACTTGACCTTATTCAGGCTCGCTGGCATCACCTGCTGCATGAACTCACAGGCTTGTTGATACACCTCTTGGCTGTCGATCAAAATCTCGCCGATGTCGTTGCGCAGGTAGTCGCGGATCGCACGCACAACGATGTTGCTCTCCTGGTAAACCAGGAAGGGCGCTTGACGCAGCTTGCCTGCTTCCTCCACCGAACGCCATAACTGCAACAAATAGTCCAAATCCCATTGCAATTCGTCTACGTTCTTCCCAACCCCAGCCGTGCGGATGATGAGCCCCATCCCAGGAGGGATGTCCAATTCGCTCATGGCATCACGCAGTTCACTGCGCTCCACACCTTCGATGCGACGCGAAACCCCACCCGCCCTCGGATTGTTCGGCATCAACACAAGATACCGTCCAGCCAGGCTGATAAACGTCGTCAGGGCAGCCCCTTTGGTGCCTCGTTCTTCTTTGTCTACCTGAACCAGTACAGACTGACCCTCGTCTAACAGATCCCTGATACCACGGCTGGATGCGTCGGACTTAAAATAGGCACGCGCAATTTCCTTGAGGGGTAAGAAACCATGGCGATCAGTGCCATAATCCACAAAAGCCGCTTCTAAGCTCGGTTCAATGCGGGTGATGCGTCCTTTGTAGATGTTGGACTTCTTGGTCTCGCGTAAGGAGGTCTCAATATCAAGATCGTAGAGGCGGTGGCCATCTACCAGGGCAACCCGTAATTCTTCCGGCTGGGTTGCGTTGAAGAGCATTCTTTTCATTGTCTCTGTTTCTCATGGAAGCCAACCTACTACAGCACTTCAAGAGCCTGGCCCTATTGGCAGGCAGGGGAAGAGTAGGACGCGGCGCACCGAACGGGGGGCTGGCCAGCGTTTGTTTCCCACTTGCAGCCCGCGAGAAGCGCAGATCGAGTCGGGCGAACGGTGGGGTCGGGAGGTGTCCATCGTGTTGACAACAACCCATTAACCGCACTTTCTATGTTAAAATACAAAAGAAAAACGCTTTACCTTTTCTTGACCCTGTCATCTAGGGGATCCGCAGCCTCGGCGACGAGGCCCAACGGATACTGAACTATAACAATCTAGAGCATCCGTGGCCAATAGTACGCAGACGATAAGGATTTTTGCCATTCTACTTCGGAGACAGATCACAAACGCTTGGTATGTTTTGGTACTGTGGGCTGTTTTTTGGGGTGTGTCTGCCTGTACCATGCAGCCATGAACGAAACCAATGGATCGACACGCTTACCTGTACGCCACTTGGAGGTTACCCCCGACCAAGCAGGACAGCGCATAGATAACTTCCTCGTCGCACACTTGAAGGGTGTACCACGCAGTCATGTGTATCGTTTGCTGCGTCGCGGCGAAGTGCGCGTCAACCAGGGTCGCGTAGGGCCAGAGTATCGCATCTGTGCAGGTGATCGGGTACGACTCCCCCCAGTACGCCAAAGCGTACCCAGCGCACCCACCCGCCCAAGCACCCATCTTCTTGACATCATGCAAGGTTGTATTCTCCACGAAGACAATCACCTGCTTGTGCTGAACAAACCCTCTGGTTTGGCTGTGCACGGTGGCAGTGGACTTCGGTTTGGGGCCATCGAGGTCTTGCGTGTCCTACGTCCCAATGCACCCTGCATGGAACTGGTACATCGCTTGGATCGCGATACCTCAGGTCTGCTGATGGTCGCAAAACGCCGAAGCGTCTTGCGCCACCTCCACGCGCTCCTGCGAGATGGTGGGGTTGATAAACGCTACCTGGCTCTGGTACGCGGCACCTGGCGATCCGGCACACACCAAGTGGATGCACCCCTGTTGACCAATCACCTCCAATCGGGGGAACGCATGGTATGCGTGGACGCAACCGGCAAAGCCTCCGTCACACGTTTTACTAGCCTGTCTAAACAAACGCCTATACAGACGGTGGCTACCCCTCCCGCCGCCAGTCTAGTAGAAGCCAAACCCCTGACAGGTCGCACTCATCAGATCCGTGTCCATGCGGCCCATACCGGCCATCCGGTCGCAGGAGACGAAAAATATGGGGATCCTGTTTTCAACCGTTTGGCGCGGGGTTGGGGTCTCCATCGACTGTTCCTCCACGCACACAGACTGCAGTTTGAAGAGGATGGCCAGGTATTGTCGCTAGAAGCCCCGTTGGACAAAGACCTCCAGCGCGTGCTCACAGCCCTGCATCCCAGTGGCGGCATCGGCGAGAGGGGGGTGAACCCATAGTGAAACCCTGGTACAGTAGTCGCCGTTCAGGGCTTAGCACCAAAACGGCCATCGCACTAGATTAGAATGAAAGAAGGTCTGGGTTGAACAGCCAAAGCCCGAACGGAAGGCTCTATCCCTTGCTCACCGCCCTGAAGGGCGGGGTTTCACGGAGGCACTGATGAAAGTCGAAGAAGTAATGACCCGATGGGTGAAGACCGTATCGCCTGACGATCGCCTCAACGAGGTGGCAGCAAGTATGTGTCTGCATCGCATTCCAAGCCTGCCCGTGGTCGAGAACACCGATCGTCTGCTGGGCATTATCTCGGAGAGTGATATCCTGCGATATCTCTTCCCAACCCTGGACATCGTGATCAGCCAGGGGCTCGGAAAAACAGACTTTGAAGGGATGGAAGATGACTATCAGAACCTCAGCAAGCTCAAAGTGGGCGACCTGATGAACCGAAATATCTCCATTGTCCATCCAGAAATGCCAGTCCTGAAGGCAACTTCGGTCATGGTATACCACAAGCTACGTCGCATCCCAGTGGCAGAGGACGGTCATCTCAAGGGTGTGCTCAGCCTAGGGGATGTTCACAAAGCACTGTTGCGAAAAGCGTTGTGATGGGGCTGGTTTTGGGTGTTGCGACCGCGCTAGTCCTGTGGTAATAGTACGCCATTGTCTCGTCCCATTAAGGACACGCCCGTGATCTGCAACCAGCCGTTTTTCTGGTCTTCTGCCTCTCGTACTGATACGGGAAATGTTCGTGCCCATAACGAAGATGCTTGCATCGCATTGCCGGATCGCGGTTTGTGGGCGGTGGCCGATGGCATGGGCGGTCATGACTCCGGCGAGGTAGCCAGCAACGCTATCATCGAAACGCTGGGAGGCATCCATCGACCCCCTAACCTGCACAGCCTCGTCAATGAGATCGAGAGTCAGCTCCTCGTATGCAACGCCAACCTGCGTACGCTTGCCCTCTCTCGGGGGCGAGATAACATCGTCGGTGCTACTGCGGTGGTCTTGGTCGCCTATGCCGGACTCGCGGTTTACTTGTGGGCGGGAGATTGTCGCTTGTATCGTTACCGTCAAGGCCGTTTGGTGCAGCTCACCCAAGACCATACGCAGGTGGAGGAAATGGTGAGCTGCGGTCTATTGACACGGGCAGCCGCCAGTACTCACCCAAATGCCAATGTTGTCACCCGTGCAGTGGGTGCCAGGGATGCCTTGTTCATGGACATTGATGCAGAACCCATACAAGACGGCGATCGCTTTCTGTTGTGCAGCGACGGGCTTGACAAAGAACTGGAAGACAGAGAGATCGCTGAACTGCTTGCGGACGGCGAGGACGCTGATGCCGTGGATGCCCTCATCGACCTTGCCCTGTCCCGCAGAGGCCGCGATAACATTACCGTAGTGGTGGCGACAGCGCACACCGATACTAACTAACCCATTGAACCCATTGAGGGTGTGACGAATGGCTGAGCGACCGCTACGTACATTGGCCAGCGACTATGCTGAAGGCAAACTGGATTTCGTGAGTTATCGCGCCATACGTGGTGAAGTGCTCGACACACTGGCTAGAGAATCACCCTCCTCGGACGATACGCCTCGCTGGTCTTCTTGGACAAACCCCGCTGCCACCCAACCCGGTGTATCGCGTAGGGCTGTACAGTCTGGTGGCGCTGCCGCTGCTTTGCCCTCGTCCCAAGAGGGTACGGCCAGCCCTGGCCCTTCGATGCAGGACTCCGAAGACGATCGCACCATTCTGCGCTCGCGCAAGAACAACACGACTCCCTCTGCGCAAAACAGTGCGGCTTCTGCAGAACCAGAAGACGGTACCATCCGCATGCCGCAGCGCAAGAACAACACGACTCCCCCTGCGCAAAACAATGCGGCTTCTGCAGAACCAGAAGACGGCACCCTGCGTATGTCGCCACACAAGAACAACACGCTGCCACCCACGTTGCACACCAACACTCTTTCTGCTGAGTTGCCACAAGACGTCGCCAAGCCATTACAACCCCGCAACACACCACGAGAAATCATTCGTACCCAGGGGGGCGCATCCCCCTTTCGAGAAAACGCAAACACCACAGCGGAAAAACCCATTCCTCGTCGCGGCCCTATGCAAGACGATGCTATAAACGTTTCTCCAAGGACACGCTGGCGTCGTGTTCACACCGTTTTTGCGGCCGCTGGGGTCGCTGTGCTGCTCGTAGGGTGCGGGTTGGCGTATCTCTTTTGGAGCAAGATCACGCTCACAACCACACCCACAGGCAGTGCATCCAACACCACACACGCCCCTGCTTCGACTGCGGCACCGACCCCGATGCCATCCATGGGGGCTATGTCGTCCATGACACCCACCAGCGCACCGACTACGGCACCGACCGAGACACATGCCCCTGCATCGACTGCGGCACCGACCCCGATGCCATCTATGGGGACTCTGTCGTCCATACCACTCCCCAGTGCACCGACTACGGTACCGACTCCTGCGCCGACCGAGACACATGCGCCTACTTCGACTGCGGCGCCGACCCCGATGCCATCTATGGGTGCTATGTCATCCATGACACCCCCCAGCGCACCGACTACGGTACCGACTCCTGCGCCGACCGAGACACATGCCCCTGTTTCGACTGCGGCATCGGCTCCTATGCCATCCATGGGTGCTATGTCATCCATGACACCCCCCAGCGCACCGACTACGGTACCGACTCCTGCGCCGACCGAGACACATGCCCCTGCTTCGACTGCGGCACCGACTTCTGTACCGACCGAGACACACGCACCTCCACCCGCTGCGGCACCGACTCCTGTACCGACCGAGGCGCACGCCCCTCCACAGACTCCGGTACCTGCTAGAACACCCACTACGGCACCTGCCCACAAGGATAAGCCTCATAAAGCGCATAAAGAGAAACCCAACCACACCACAGGCACAAGCAGTACCGATGCACCCCCTTCTCAAAGCGGGATGCAGCAGTGAACTGGGTGTGTACTTAGCGTTCCCTCATGGATCCGCTGCGGATTTTCCCCAACGCCGCTACACTGGCTACAGCCGTCGCTGATCACATCGCGGGTCTGGTGTGTACGGCGGTGGATGAGCGTGCTGTGTTTCACTGGGCAGTCGCAGGTGGTCAAACACCTGCCTTGTTGTACCGTACACTCGCGACCCCCGCCTATGCCCACCTTCCTTGGAACCAGGTGCATATCTGGTTTGGCGACGAACGTACAGTGCCCCATGATCACCTGAGTAGCAACTTTCGGATGGTACGGGAGACCTTGCTGGATCACGTCCCGATTCTGGATCGGCACATTCACCCCATGCCGACAGAGATGCGTACTCTACGCCAGGGCGCGTGGGCTTATGCACAATCCCTAGAAGCGTTGTTACTACGCCACCAAGGGGTGCCCTGTCTGGATCTTGTCCTTTTGGGCATGGGCGCAGATGGTCACGTTGCCTCGCTCTTTCCAGGCAGTTGCGCGTTGCACCAAACCCACCAAGCAGCCGTGGCAAATTACGCACCAGGCCCACAAGCCTGGCGAATCACCCTAACCAAGCCGATCCTTGACCATGCTCGGCACGTCCTTTTGTTGGTGGCGGGATCCGACAAAGCAACCGCAGTGGCACAGACCCTTGGCTCGGTATCGGGTTCGGTATCAGGTTCGGCAGTCCCCTCCGGCAGACGCTTGCCTGTCCAGCAGTTGGCACCGTGTGGCTCCCTCACCTGGTATCTGGATGTCGCGGCTGCCTCTTTGTTGGACACTGCGTTGGACACTGCCACCAATCCCCATGATTCGATTCCGCCATGACGATGCAACCACGCACGCTCTATATCAAAACCTTTGGCTGTCAGATGAATGAGTACGACTCTGCACGCATTGCAGAGCTCCTGAAGGCCAGGAGCGGTTTGGAATTGACCACCGACCCCGCACAGGCCGACGTATTGTTGCTGAATACATGCTCTGTGCGCGAGAAACCAAGAGAAAAGGTGTTCTCACAACTGGGGATGTGGCGTCCCTTGAAAGAAGCTCGCCCTCAGGTCGTAATCGGTGTCGGTGGCTGTGTCGCGAGCCAAGAAGGGGAGGGGATTCGCACACGAGCACCCTATGTTGATCTGGTATTTGGCCCACAAAGCTTGGGCCGCTTGCCGGAGATGTTGGCAACCGTTTGGGCACACCGCAAGGCCGTGGTCAACGTCGCTTTCTCGGAGATCGAAACGTTTGATCGCCTTCCTGCCCCTCATGCCAAAGGCCCGACGGCCTTTGTCGCAGTCATGGAAGGATGCAGCAAATACTGTTCTTTTTGCGTCGTGCCCTACACCCGTGGCGAAGAGGTAAGCCGTCCTTTTCAGGAGGTGATCGACGAAGTGACGGCCCTGACCAGCCAAGGGGTGCGAGAAGTGACCCTCCTCGGCCAGAACGTGAACGCCTACCGAGACGGTCCGGCCGACTTCGCATCGCTCCTAGCACACGTAGCTACCCTTCCAGGCATTGGTCGAGTGCGCTTCACCACGTCTCATCCAATCGAAATGACACAGCGTCTCATCGATGCCTATGCCAAGATCCCGACCTTGGTTGGACACCTGCACTTGCCTGTCCAGAGTGGTGCAGACCCCATCCTGGAACGCATGAAACGCCGCCACACAGTCTCGGAATACAAAGCCATCGTGCATCGCTTGCGGGTAGCGCGTCCCTCTCTCTGTCTCTCCTCCGATTTTATCGTGGGGTTTCCAGGCGAGACCGAACAAGATTTTCAGGATACGCTAGACTTAGTCGAGTCCGTGGGGTTCGACCATTCGTACAGTTTTGCCTACAGTCCACGCCCGGGCACACCCGCCGCAGAGATGCCAGATGGTGTCCCCGCTGAGGTCAAAAAACAGCGACTGGCACGCCTACAAGCCATCCTCAATGCACAGGCAGTGCGTATTTCAGCGGCCATGGTGGGCACGGTTCAGCTTGTGCTCGTAGAGGGCTTGTCACGCAAAAGCCCGGCTTGGATCGCAGGACGCACGGAAAACAACCGCGTGGTGAACTTTCGCGGTGATCTAGGCTCGGTCGGATCGTTTGTGGAGGTAAAAATCACCGAAGCATTGCCCAATTCACTACGAGGCGAGTGTGTACGATGACAGTAGCATCCGTCAAAGTACAATACGCCGCGCCCAGAGAAAACGGTATGCCACCGCCGAGTCTTATCACGCGGTGGATCAAGGAAGCGATGCAACACGGCAGAACCACCCATGCCACACGAGGCGTTGAGGTGGGGGTGCGCGTGGTGGGCGAGAAAGAAATGACGGATTTGAACCAGCGTTATCGTCATAAAAGTGGCCCCACCAATGTGCTATCCTTCGAGTACGATGCACCACAACCACGTGTGCGTATTCCGTTTCTTGGTGATATTGTGGTGTGTGCTCCTGTGGTGCATCAAGAAGCGATCGCCCAGGGCAAGGACAAAGAAGCACATTGGGCGCATTTGGTCATTCATGGGAGTTTGCATTTGTTAGGCTTCGATCACGAAGAACCCGGTGCAGCACATACGATGGAGGCACTTGAAGCCAGCATCTTGGTGCACCTTGGTTATGCGGATCCCTACTCGTGAAGATTCCGAAAAAACTATGAAGGAAGATCGAATACAGAACGGTTCCTCTGGGCGATCTTGGTTCGAACGTCTCGGACAAGTGCTCGCAGGGGAACCGCATGATCGCAATGAACTGCGTGACTGGTTGCGTGATGCCAGCGAACGGGGCGTCTTAGACGCAGATTCTTTGCAAATGATCGAGGGTGTGCTACGGGTCTCCGAGGCGCGTGTTCGCGATATCATGGTGCCTCGTTCTCACATGGTAGTCCTTGCGTCGGATGCCTCCCTGGAAGATATTTTATCCTTGGTGGTAGAATCCGCCCATTCGCGTTTTCCGGTCATCGGTGACAGCCGTGATGAAGTGTTTGGCGTCCTGCTCGCAAAGGATTTGCTCAAGCATTTATGCGTGGATCGTGCTGTCCCGTTTGGCGTGCGAGATCTATTGCGTCCAGTGGCCTTTATTCCAGAAAGCAAGCGTTTGAGCGTGCTTCTCAAGGAGTTTCGTGCAAGCCGTAACCACATGGCCATCGTAGTGGATGAATACGGTGGTGTGGCAGGGTTGGTCACGATTGAAGATGTACTAGAACAGATTGTGGGTGAGATTGGTGACGAGCACGATAATGATGATGTCGCCTATATTGTTCCTCAAGGGGAGAACGATTGTATCGTCAATGCCTTGACCCGCATCAATGATTTCAATGTGCACTTTGGTACCGAGTTCAAAAACGATGCCTATGAAACTGTTGGTGGCTTGGTGCTCAGTGCTTTTGGACGAATGCCTCAGCGAGGGGAATGTATCACACTAGAGGCATTGCTTTTTACTGTGCTCGCAGCAGATGTTCGCCGCCTTCATTTGCTTCAGGTTACGCGGCACACAGATGCGCACAAAGAGTAAGGAAGCAAACCCTAGGACTGTTTTCGTACCAAACCCCTTCCCCGTGAGCGGGGGAGGAGCTGGAGGAGAGGGTTGATCTTTTGAGATTGACTGAATTATTTAATTATTTTTCAAATAGCAAAGTCAATTAAAGAAAAGAAAGTCAACCCCAGAAGACTACCTCACCCCAACCCCTCTCCTTCCAGGAGAGGGGCATTCTGAAAGTCAACGGCACCCCCTCGCTTTCCTACCATTCCATAAAGAAGCCCATGTCCTATAAAGGATTATACTCAATGCTGGCGGGCGCTCTCCTGCCGCTTGCATTTGCACCTGTTGGATTTTTTCCAATTGGGTTCTTGATGCCGTTAGCGTTATTTATGCTCTGGGAAAGATCTACCCCTCTGCAAGCCTTCCGTGATGGGTATTGGTTTGGCCTTGCCTTCTTCGGCGTGGGGGTCAGTTGGGTATTCGTGAGTATTCACGACATGGCCCACATCAGCCTTTGGTTAGCCGGAGTCATTACACTGCTTTTCATATCCGTCTTAGCCTTGTTTCCTGCCTTCCAAGGCTATATAACCGCTCGTTTTTTCGCAGATCGTCAACCCATTCACTGGATACTGATTTTCCCTTCCTTGTGGATTGTCTTCGAAGGCGTGCGGGGTTGGGTTTTTACGGGTTTTCCTTGGCTCTACCTCGGCTACAGCCAAATGGATTCACCCCTGCGTGGTCTTGCACCCATCGTGGGCGTCATGGGCGTCTCCTTCGCGACGGCTGCAACAGGTGGGCTGCTGCTCGTTCTATGGCGGGCCAACACCTGGCGCAGAAAGGCAATCTGGGCACTCTGCCTCCTTTTACTCTGGGGTGGATCGGCCCTATTGGAGGGCGTTTCGTGGACAACCCCAAACGGCAAACTCGTGCGGGTCAGTATGCTGCAGGTCGCTATCCCCCAACAAGTCCGCTGGCGCATGGAAGAACGTCAGGCAACGATTCGCCGCTATGTAGAAATGACACAACAACATTGGGATGCGCAGCTCATCGTTTGGCCAGAAAACGCACTCACAGTTTTCTACCACGAGGCCACCGAGTTTCTAGACATTCTCACAAAGGAAGCGCAAGAACACAACGTCGATCTGTTGATCGGTCTACCCTACCTAGATCAAAAGACGCAGCATTATTATAATGCACTGGTGTCTTTGCCAGGCAATCAGTTCTATTTCAAGCATCATCTGGTACCCTTTACCGAATTTCTACCTCTGCAAATACTTCTGGATCCTTTGATAAACTTCTTTAAAATACCAATGTCCGGTTTTACTCCTGGATCGGCACAACAAGCACCCATTGGATTGGCAGGACACCGCGTGGGCCTTTCTATTTGTTATGATGCTGCTTTTCCAGAAGAAATAGCCTCTGCACTTCCTGCGGCAGAGTTCCTCATCAATGTAAGCAACGATGGCTGGTTTGGCCGTTCCCTTGCACCGTATCAGAATCTACAGATGGCACAAATGCGTGCCCTAGAAACAGGACGCTGGTTGCTGCGCGACACAAACACGGGCATTTCTGCATTCATTGGCCCTGAGGGTACCATCCTGAAACAGTCTCCTTTGTTCCAAGACGATGCGATTACAGCAGACGTTCAGCCCATGATCGGCATGACCCCCTATGCACGTATCGGGAGTACTCCACTCTGGGGGATCGTGCTTCTAAGTCTGCTGTCGGGTGGGTGGCTGAAACGCCGCCAGAAAACTTCTTACCCTATCTCATGATGGCAAAGGGGATGGCAAAGGGGATGGCAAAGGGTAGCCCACGCCTAAGGCTCGATCGTGTGTCCTACGATGCGATCTATTTGTCCGATATACACTTTATCCCAGAGTCCTCTCGTTATGAGCAAAATAACCAGCGATCCCTTTATCGGCTTCTTAAATCACTCAAAGAACAAGGCTTTATGTTTGATAGGATCTTCATCGTTGGCGATGGACTAGAGAACTGGTTTGTTTCATCGAGGGATCAATTTCTGAACAACCCAAAAGCATACCACCAATTGTTCGAGGCACTGGAAGGCATCTCAAGAAAACGGTTTTATATTATTGGGAACCATTGCACTCGATCGCTTCGGATGGTGTTGCCGAGGGTCATCAAATCCTACCTAAGAAAAAGAGGCTGGAAGGTATTTCAAGAGTATAGGGATGATACCGTAGTCGTGATACACGGACATCAAGCACAGTATGGTAGATTCCAGTGGGCTGTTTTGATTCAGTTGGCCTATCTACTGTACATGGTTCTCAGCATCCTCCCGGGGGGCTTGCAATGGTACGAAAGATTTGTTCTTTCGGTGATCGACTACGACAAAACAGGGTCTGAGCAAGAATACCTACGCTACCAAAGAAAACTGCTGAGTAAAATGGATCGCGGTGGTCGATGGCTGGTTTCTGGGCATACCCACAGACCCATCCATTTTCAGCATCTCAGGGTAATGAATACGGGCGACTGGTCGATCAATAAAACGTTTGTGACCCAGAAGAACCTTGATTTTAAACTATGGGAATATGACGATCGCACAGGTGTGCGGTTGATTCCTCCTGTTGGTAAAATACCCTCCTAGACACACACCACACCGTTCCCATCAGCCCATTTCGTGTATATACTCGCTGTGTCCAGTTCCCCTAACAACGATCGAATTTCCACAGGAATCCAATGTCCACACACGCCAAATGGTTCCTCATCTTGGGTGGTTTCACTGCTGCGCTTTCCGTTGCGTTCGGTGCAGCGGGATGGCATGTACTCAAGTCATCCCTGGCCGTCAACGACACGCTTGGGTTGTTTCCAATGGCTCTCCAGTACCACCAGTTACATGCTCTGGCGCTTCTGATCCTTGGTTTGCTTGTGGCACGTTTTCCCACCATCCCCTGTTTTGTGTGGGCGGGTTGGTTGATCTTCGTCGGCATTCTTTTGTTCAGCGGCACCCTCTATCTACGCAGCATCACCGGCACACACGGTTTTCCCGTGGTGACTTCTGTTGGCGGATCACTGTTTATCATAGGATGGTTGCTATGCACCATGGGCGCCATCCGGTTGCAGCGGAACCCTTCCTGATCGTTCCGTTGCTTTCTGATGGTATTCGGGATTGCGTCGCAAGTTCGCCACCGTTTGGATCCAGTCGGGTCGTTCTAGCAACCAATCCACGGTCTCCCGCCAACCAAACGCATGGTTCGGTCGATAGAGCGCGTCGTAGACCGATCGGACAAGGGCAAGGTCTTCTGGATAATCCACGGTCAGGTAGAGGTGTGACCAATCCTCCTCCAGCCGTAGCGTACCCATCCGCAACTCGTTCCGGTGCGCCGTGACCCACTCGAACGGAAACTCTCGATAAAAAGGGTCGTTGGTGTCGGCACACAAGCGATCCAGCAGCGCGACCCGATAGATTTCAAAGTCGAGGCCATAGGGATAGGTGCGTCCAGCGGCGATGGAATTGCTGATGTACGCGAGGTTCTCCGCAAACAAACGCTCTAGCGCCTCGTCGATGAGCACAGGGTCAACACAAGGACAGTCCCCCCATACCCGCACGAGGATGTCACCCCCAAAAGCATGTGCCGCATTGCGAAGGCGAGTCGCCAGATCATCCACAGGGCCACGGTAACAACCGATGCCAGCCCGTTTCGCATAGGCTTCGAGGGGATCATCGCTTGGATCAACCGTGGTCGCAATGACCGTCACATGCACCCAACGGGCCAACGATACCCGATCCAAAATATGCTGGATCATGGGTCGTCCCTCTAGGTCAGCCAGCACCTTGCCCGGCAAGCGCGTGGAACCGAGGCGTGCCTGCACAACCCCTACCACGCGCAGAGGGGATGTGTCCCTGTCGGGACTGTGTGGATTTCCAACAAGCGACCAGGCAAGCGGCGTACCTGGGGCGATGTTCTGCGCGGCCGTGTGTCCCAGTATGTCCTCTAAGTAACGGGTATGCAAACCATGGCTCGGGCGGATGGATCGTACATTGTCCGTCGTAAAAGGCTCGCCCGTTCGCACGGATTGCACCACAAACAACGACCGCCGAAAAACACGGTTGCGCTCCTCAGAGGCAGTGCGTGCATACCGGACGGTACCCAGTGCCTGTTCGGTGGTGCGTATGGCCTCCGCCATGGCACGAAATTCCACAGGTTCCAAAGAGAAGGCAGCATCGACACCCCCCTCGGCGCGTAACAACGTGAGGTGTTTTTCGATCAGACACGCACCCAAGGCCACAGCAGCAATAGGTACCGCAGTGCTGAGGGTATGATCGGACAGTCCCACAGGGACATCAAACGCTTGGGCCAGGTGGGGGAGGGTGCGTAGATGGATCTCTGCGGGAGGGGCAGGGTAGGCACTGGTGCATTTGAGCAAGAGGATCTCCGCAGCACCTGCAGCACGGGCGGTGAGTACCGCTTCCTCGATCTCGCCTAAGGTAGCCATGCCGGTCGAGAGCATCATGGGTTTGCCGGTGGCCGCGATGCGTCGAATCAGGGGCAGATCCACCAGTTCAAAAGAGGCCAGTTTGTAGGCTGGTACCCCTTGCATCTCTAAAAAATCGATGGCAGTTGCATCAAACGGAGAGGAAAAAAGCGCCAAACCCTGTGCGGCTGCTTCGGCGGCGAGGTCAGGGTACCATTCCCAGGGGGTAGCGGCTTCCTGATAGAGATCATGCAGGGTTCGACCGTCCCAGGGAGTACCGCCAGCCACGGTAAAGCATTCACCGCTTGCCTTGAGGGTAATGGTGTCAGCCGTATAGGTCTGGATTTTGACGGCATCGGCTCCGGCCTCCCTAGCGGCCCTAATCAAGGCCAGCGCACGATCCAGATGCCCGTTGTGGTTGGCGGACAACTCCGCAACCAGGTAGACTGGCTGACCAGAACCAAGGGTGCGATTTGCAATGCGGATGCTTGCCATGCTTCTTCTCGTCTGTTCGTGTTGGCGTGTAACGGCTCAGGTATCCAAGGCCATCCAATGCTTTTGATTTTGTACTAAAAAGAAAGAGGGGGCTGGTTTTGACTGTATTTTGACTGTATTTTGACTGTATTTTGACTGTATCTTGATCATATAATCGTAAAAAGGCAAGTCAAAACCAGCCCCTTTCTTTTGTTAGTACAAAGTCAAAATATCGTACCTGCAATGGCTTGCGTTCACAATCAGGATACGTACCTGCGCTTTCGCAGTTCAGTGCCGCAGGCTTACTTAAAGGGTAAAGATGGACATCCTTAAATACAAAGGATACGAGGGTACAGCAGAACTCGATATGTCCCGAAAGGTATGTCGCGGTGAGATTTTATTTATCAATGGTGTGGTGACATACGAAGCTGCCTCTCCAGAGGAATTGGAGGCAAAGTTCCGTGCCGCTGTCGATGATTACATTGAGACGTGCGCCACCCTAAATAGGCCACCGCAGAAGCCTTTGAAGGGTTCGTTTAATGTTCGTCTACCCCCAAAAGTACACAGGGAAGCCACTTTGCGGGCCATTGAAGAGAACATTTCACTCAACGAAGTCGTTGTTCGGGCATTGTCGGCCTTCACAAGCAGTCACGTATGATCATATCCCCAAACCCCTCTCCGAATCTTCGGGGAGGGGCTTAAGTCGAAAACCAGATCACTTACTCCCAGTCACGGCACTGCTCGACATGGTAGGCATGGGGACAACGACGTTCAGTGATCCACCTGATCCTGCAACAATCTGTGGTTGCTGGCCATTCCACTTTGTGACGGCCAACGCTTGCAGGTATTGAATGTACTTGTCTGGGGCACCAAACGGTTCGATTTCTGCCCGAATTCTCGCGGCTTGGCCCTGTCCTTCTAGAACAAGCTTTTGCTTGTTCGCTTCCGCCTCTAACAAAACAGACTGTGCCCGTCCTCTTGCGTTTTGTATGGCAGCATCGGCAGCACCTTGCGCCTTGATGACGCTTTGGTCAGCCTGGTATTGCACAGTACGTTTCTGATTTTCAGCAGCGACTGCGTCGTTCTTGGCTTTTACCGCCAACTCGTTGGATTGCATAAACGCCGGAGAAGGGGTAATCGCTGAGATTTGCAAACTATGCGCCTGGATACCAAAAATCTCCCTAATGGCTTCCGAAACACTATGCTCTACGTTTTCCTGTATCTTTTCTCTGTTTGCATTGACGGTGACCATGTTTTGGCCCGCAAAAACCCGTGCGGTTCTGTCTTTTACAACAGGAAGCACACTTGAATCTGTATCAAAATCTCCCGATCGTCCCACTTCGTAGAGAATATGGTTCACTGCATTATCTGGAATGGTAAAGTTGTAATTGATACTCAGGGTCACTTTCTGATTGTCCACGGTCATGACATCGAAGTCCGGAACATGCAAAGTCGTCAAGCTGACTTGCAACCTATCTACCGTATCTAGCATGGGTATTTTAAAGTGTAATCCAGACGCGAGCGGTGTATGGTACTGGACTGTCCCGAAGCGACGCACATTGGCGCGTTCGGTTGGGTTCACCACAAAAACAGAACCATACATGGCAAGTACACACAGCGTGATGCCAACAATGGTTGTTCTATGCCGCAATCCTGTCAGGACAATATCGTTTTGTACGTTGGCTATTTCTTGTGCTTTGGTCATTGTGTTTTCCTGCATCGGTGTTGTATGAAAAAGTATCGCAGAACCCCTATACGACTCGTCGTCAAGGGGAGGCATCGAAAGGCAGCGATTCTAATCGCGAGGTTTACCACGAAACAATCGGCGGATCACCACAAAAAACACCGGCACAAACAAGACACCTAGCAGCGTGGCGCCAAACATACCCCCCATCACACCCGTACCAATAGCGTGACGACTGTTGGCACCCGCACCCGTCGAGATCGCAAGCGGCAAAACCCCAAGGATGAACGCAATCGAGGTCATCAAAATAGGCCGGAATCGCAGACGACAAGCCTCAATCGCAGCCTCTAAGACGCCCTTGCCTTGTTGGTGCAGGGTGTTCGCAAACTCAATGATGAGAATGGCATTCTTCGCAGACAGTCCAATGACCGCGATCATTCCCACTTTAAAATACACATCATTCTCCAGACCACGCATCCAGGTGAATCCTATCGCACCCAACATGCCAAGCGGAACCACCAACATGACCGCCGCCGGAATAGACCAACTCTCATAGAGCGCCGCCAAAGCCAAGAACACCACCAACAAAGAGAGCGCAAATAAAACGGGTGCCTCTTGGCCAGACAGAATCTCCTGAAAGGATGCGCCCGCCCACTCATAACCAATCCCCTTAGGCAGATCTTGTGCGACAATGCGATCCATCGCCGCCATGGCTTCCCCAGAACTGTGACCAGGCGAAGCACCACCGTTGATCTGCACAGTACCGTATCCATTGAAATGGTCAATCGAGGGGGGAGCGAGCACCCAACTCGGCGTCACAACGCTACTCAATGGCACCATATCATCCGGCCCACCATTCCGACTCGGAATATAATAGCGACTTAGATCCTCTGGGTGGGCACGATACCCGCTGTCGGCCTGGAGCAGCACCTTCAATACACGGCCTTGGTAGTTGAAATCATCCGCATAGACAGGCGCAAGCATCAACTGTAGTGCACCATCAATCTCAGAAAGCGAAATCCCCATGGACTGAGCCTGGATACGATCCACATGAAGGTGCAATTCTGGCGCCTCTTCAAGCATATTAGGACGTACCCCAAAAAGCAGCGGATCCTTCGCAGCCGTCCCCAACAACGCACCAGACGCTTGTATCAGCTTGCCATGACCAAGACCACCCCGATCCTCCAAACGAAAATCGAAACCGCCAAAGCGTCCCAAGCCACGAACGGTTGGCATATTGATGACAAAAATCCGCGCCGCTTTGATACTTTGTAGTGCTCTGTTGGCCCATTGAATCACTGAGCCAATTTGCTCTTCTGGCTTCTGGCGCAGACTCCACTCCTTGAGGCGGATAAAACCCAATCCAACATTCTCTGACTGACCCACAAAGCTAAACCCAGCTACATCCAAAACCCGATCAACTGCAGGATTTCTCTGGATGATTGCTTCCATCTCGCGCAAAACCTGGTTGGTGCGTTCCATCGTGGCACCTGGCGGGAGTTGTACAATCACGTAGGCATAGCCCTGATCTTCTTCTGGCAAGAAGCTCGTTGGAAGACTCTTGAACAAATACACAGCCAGCCCAATGCACAAAAAGAACGCAATCATCCAACGCGGTGTATGACGGACAGCAGCAGCCACCCGCAGCATGTACACATGCGTAAGTCCACCATACACATAGTTGAAACCACGTAAAAACCTATTGGGTGCGTGATGACTCGGTTTCAGTAGATTGGCACACAACGCAGGGGTAAAACTCAATGCCATCAGCGCCGAGACACACATCGAAATGGCAATGGTCAGAGAAAATTGGCGGTAAATGACCCCAACACTCCCCCCCACAAGCGCCATAGGCAGGAACACCGCCGCCAACACCGTCGTCATGGCAATGACCGCGCCCGTGATCTGATCCATCGCTTTGCGGGCCGCTTCCTTGGGCGAAAGACCCTCCTCGGTCATGATGCGCTCTACGTTTTCCACGACTACGATGGCATCATCCACCACCAGGCCAATTGCCAACACCAACCCGAACAGACTGAGCACGTTGATCGAAAAACCCGCAAGGTACATGCCCGCAAAAGCACTCATGAGCGCAACCGGCACGACAAGTGTAGGAATCAACGTGGCACGCAGGTTCTGCAGAAACAGTAAAATCACCAAGAACACCAGTACCATCGCCATGATCAACGTATAGACCACATCTTCAATAGAAATGGTGATGAATTGTGTGCTGTCATAGGGGATCATCCAGGTCACACCTGGTGGGAAATAAGGCTGAAGCTTATCCATCTTGGCACGCACTACAGCAGCTACCTGAAGCGCATTGGCACCAGTGGCAAGCTGAACGGCAAATCCTGCAATCGGATCGCCATTGAGATGAACCGTTCGACCATACGACTCCGCACCCAGTTCAATGCGGGCAACGTCCTTGAGACACACCCGACTCCCATCCGCATTCGTATGCAAAAGAATGTCGTTAAACTCGGCAATCGACGTAAAGCGGCTTGATGCACTCACCGACGCCGTAAATCCCTGGCCAGCCGATATCGGATCCGCACCAAGGGCACCCGTCGCCACTTGGACATTCTGGGTACGAATCGCCGCCAGCACCTCAGCAGCACCCAAACCATACCCACGCAGCCGATCAGGATTGAGCCAGATGCGCATGGCATAGCTCGAACCAAACAGGGTGGCCGCACCCACCCCAGGCAGGCGCTGAACAGGATCCAATACCTGCGCAGTGATCAAATTGTTCAACGCATAGGTATCCAAGCTGCGATCTGTAGATTGCAGAGCAATCACCATCAAGAAATCAAGATTGATCTTGGCGACAACGATACCGTTTTGCACCACCTCCTGGGGCAAACGGGGCGATGCCAAGCTCACGCGGTTTTGTACCTGCACGGCCGCGATATCCGGGTTAGCCGTGGTGTCAAACGTGAGGGTAATTTGTGCGCTACCATTAGATCGGGAACTGGACTCAAAGTACAGAAGATTGTCGATTCCTGTGAGTTGTTGCTCAATAATCGAAGTGACTGTTTTTTCCAGAACTTCAGCACTGGCACCAGGGTAGGTGACTGTAATGCTGACCTGTGGAGGTGCAATGGGCGGGTATGCTGAAACCGGCAGCTTAAAAACCGCGATGGTACCAGACAGGGTGATTAAAATGGCCAGTACCCACGCAAAAACAGGCCGATCGATGAAAAACCGTGGCATAGTAGACTCTTTCGTGCAATATATCAGGCATTATACATAGCGAGCATCCGAGATCTCGTATTCAATGTTGCCACTTGGGGCGCGAACCAGGATGGTGTCCCCCTTGAGCTTACCGATGAGGGCACGAGCAATGGGTGAGGTGATCGAGACCAGGTTTTGTTTGATGTCTGCTTCATCTTCTCCGACAATTTGGTAGCTGACGGCTTCGCCGGTCTCGATATTGATCAGATCCACCGTCGTCCCGAACACCACACGGCCATGGGCATTGACTGTCGTGACGTCAATGATCTGGGCCGCTGCGAGTTTTGCGTCGATCTCACCGATCCTGCCCTCAATGAAGCTTTGTTGTTCGCGTGCAGCGTGGTATTCGGCGTTTTCCTTCAGATCTCCATGGGCACGTGCCTCGGCGATCGCTTTGATGACGGTGGGTCGCGCTACACTCTTGAGTTGCTGTAACTCTGCACGCAACTTTTCTGCACCCCGTGCAGTTAAGGGTACCTTTTGCATGATTTGCTCCTTTTTGGATGGTTGGAAAAAGCCAGATGAGACCGATTCAGGTTCAGAGAAGATCAAGGCCATCACGCCGGTTGATGCTGCAAGCAAGAGAGGCTACAGTCACGATACAAGCCACGCAAGAACGTCTATCACTATGCAGCCTATCATCGTATTTCTGTATGGTTGTTTCGCCATCGGTATGGTGACGGTTTCCGCGTTTGCTGAACCGATCAACGCTGATCCTATCGCCCTACAGATCCACCGCAACCAGATCACGCTTGCTGGAAAGCAGATTCCGCTGCCCGAAGGGTCGTGGGTGGTCGCGGGTCGCGAGGTGGTACACACGCCCATGGCACCGGTGTACAGCGTGATCCTTTTTAGCACAAATGCCAGTGCAGTGGGTGGCTTTGTCGCAATTCATACCAATCTTACTCCAAGCAGCCTTGGATGGGGTATCAGTCGTGATTGCCAGAAACAACCCGGACGCTTCGCGCACATCCTCGAACACCGTAATCAACATTATTTCTGTGTTTTTGTACAAGCGAATGGTTATCAACCCGATACGTTCGCAACATGGGCGTCAGCAGTCTCTTTCGCGACTGGCAACCAGTGGCACTTGCCAGAACAGTGGCGTGTCGTCGGATTTCGGATTGCGGATGCACAAGAGGTGATCGACGTCCGGTATGGATTCGCCTCAGAAGGCAGTGTGGCTGCCTCTACAACAGTCGATCCAAAAACAGCCCCAACCGTTCCGACCGTTCCCAGCACAACCTCCAAGCCCAATCCTGAGACCCAGGCCCTCCTTCGCTGGCAGGACAGTGTACGTTACCTGATCGAACGAGGGTTCGCGAACCAGATCAGCAACGAAGCACCTCTTCCGCAAAACCCCAATGTCACAACATTGTTGCCGTCCGAAATAGGTAGCCGCTTGCACAGACTAGACGAGTTACACGCACAGGGTTGGATCACAGACGATGCGTTTAGGACACAGCGTACTACTATCCTGCGTCCCATTACTGTCGAACCAGACGACAACGTGGATGTACGGCGTTTAGGTCTCGCAAAAACCGCCGTCCATACCGTGCAATCGACGATCTGGATGACAGGTATCAATTATCTCTTTCTAGGGAATATTTACCTTGCGGGTGGTTTGGCGTTGGCAAAGGGGGTTTTCAGCCCTGCGCGGTATTACCTACATGAGATGGCTTGGAATACGTGGGGACCACGGAGCAACCCTGCACTGCCCGTCATTGACTTTTCCAGCGGTGCTGAACAGAAACAGAACGACACCCAACAGAAGTAATAAATCCGACAAAGGTTTTTGCTGGATACAATCCGTTCAAACCATCATTATCTGGATACGGTTAGCATAAAAATAAAATTTGTGTCGGAAGAGAGGAGTATCATAAACGCCACTGATTGCATTGTATATAAGCAGAGTACCCAAATGCAGGAAATGCAGTATTTATGCGCCGACTCTCAATTTCAGAACCCGCTTATGCTCATCCAGTAACTGGAGCGTGTCTTCTATATATTTCTGAGAGCTGATTCTTTCCTGAATATACTGCTGTAGCAAATCCAGCCACGCCTGATGGATTTGGCATGCATATTCGGACTTATTGGTAAGCGGACAGTCTTCGCATCTTTTTCGCTGCAACTCACTAGCAATCATCTCGCCTTCCCAGCGTTCACGATATGTTTTTGCATACCGCTCGATCCATACCAATGCCTGGTAATTTTGTTCTTCTATTGGGAATTGATTGATGTGTGCCTGGATATCGTTCATTTGTTGCTGTATAAACGCATTGTCGCATAAATGAATATCGTAATTGCCTCCTACAAAGCGAACAATTAACGCAAGCAAGGCATCATTTATTACAGAACAGGTATAATGATTTTCCATTGAATGAGACACCCTCATAGTGCAAGAGTCGGTGTAACAGTTCTGAAACTAAGGCGCAAGCTTCTTTGAAACCTCAATGTCTTTTTTGAGTGGTGCCTTGATAATCTCATTTAACGAAAACGAACCACTGTCCATTTTCTTCCAAAAGAATGCCTTGATTTCATCATCGAGATAAATAGGCATTTCTAGCTCATCCATCGGGCGATAGAACTTGCCCTGCTCCGCATTTGTGAAATGATATTCATCTTTCATGTTGATACCTTTCTTGATAGGTTTGTCGCTCTCTTTTCGTGGCATTTCTTGCACTAATTATTCTGACATACTCTATCTCATCACTCTTTTTAAACGTATGCACAATAACAACGATGATCTCATTCAACATCTTGCCAAGCAAGATCCACTTTTCCTCACCAGCGGAATGATCATGAATCAGAATCGCGATCGGTTTTGAGCGTCTAGGCCAGTCTACAGCCCCTGTAACCAATGATCCACGGTTGCCAGTAATTGACTTGGATCACCATCGTTGATCACGGTGAAATCTGCCATGGCGATTGGCCCGCCCTTTTCGATGTTTTCGATCTCGGCCATATCACGCAATTCTGCCTCGGCGGCTGTAAGCGGGCGCACAGGACGCTTTGCAAGACGTTCATAGCGTAGGGCGCGGGTGCTGGTTACAGCGAGCACCACGAGGGAATCTCCGAGCGATTGCCGGAGGAGTTTGTATTCCGCGAAGCTGTAAAGGCCATCGATGACCACGGGCACCCTTTCCAGGGCTGCACGGATGACAGGCAGGGAGAGCACGGCCATGGCTGCCATGCCATGAATACGGCGAAGATCCTCGCGTACTAGACGTTCGTTGTTTGGTGTGAGGGGGAGATGACGTGCCGCCACTTCCTGGATGACCAGGTTGCCGAAATAGATGCGCTCCATGCCTTTGGATTGAAGGTGTGTTGTGACCACGCTCTTTCCTGAACCGGCCATGCCTACGACGGCGAGGGTTTGCATCGCCTTGATTCCTGTAAAATGGAGTTGAGCGTGCTCTCGGAATAAGGAGCTTTGACTGTAAGCATGCCCCTCTCCTTCCAGGAGAGGGATTGGGGAGAGGTAGGCTTCTGGTTTTGACTTTCTTGGTTGATTTGTTGATTGGCTTTGTTATTTAGAAAATATCAAGATTATTTAATCAAGATTATTTAATCAATCAAAAGCAACTTCAAAGCAACTGCAATCAACGTCAAAAGCTCAACCCTCTCCCCCAGCCCCTCCCCCGCTCACGGGGAAGGGGTTTATCAAAGGCTGAAAGGACGATTACTCGCCCATCCCCATTTCGATATATCCGGTTGGGCAGACCTCGGCGCAGATGTGGCAACCAACACAACGAGTATAGTCAGTATAGACATACCGTCCTGTGGTGGACTGCTTCTTGGGGGTTTTCTTCACAGCTTCTTGAGGACAGAAAATGACACAGTTGTCACACTCGAAGCACATCCCACAACTCATGCAGCGCCCAGCTTCTTCCTTGGCCTGCGGCTCACTCAGAGCCACCAAACGCTCACTGAAATTGCCAAGCACTTCCTCAGCATCAATGTGAATCTCTTTGCGACGGATACGCGGGACATATTTAAAGTGCCCCAAGAACAACCGTCCATGCGGAATCACATCGTTGGCGGATCGATCTTCAAAATTGTGAACCGCAAACGTAGCTTCTGAGGTGCCGCGCAGACCACCCTCGATGCCAGCACCTTCGGCTTTGAAAGTCGTGGGAGAAAGCCCCACCTCGTTCAGCTTGTTGATCAGGTCAAAATGACGCACATCCACTTTCGGACGTTTGGTCAATTCCTGGTTCTGCAAGAACTGTTCGATGGATTCGACGGCAACAGCAGCCTGGCCAATGGCGGTCGTCAACAAATGGGGACGGATAATATCCCCCGCGACGAAATGCCCTTTACGACCCTTGACCTGATAATTACGATCGCAATCAATAAAGCCACGGCCGTTGTCCAAGGGGGAAAGTCCTGTGAGATCCCCAGATTGACCAATGGCAGAGACAAACAAATCAGCTTCTATGACAAACTCTGTGCCCTCTTTGGGGATTGGCTTCATCCCCTGCATAGTGCACTGGCAAAGCTTCATGCCCGTAGCACGACCATCGGCATTGCGGATGATCTCCAAGGGCAACACACTGCCCATAATGGTAATCCCTTCACGCTGCGCGTCCTGTACCTCGTGTTCTGCGGCGGTCATTTTTTCGACCGGGAACAAAGAGGTCAAAGTCACCGTCGCGCCAGTGCGCTTTAGAGATCCTGAGACATCATGAGCGGTGTAGCCCAGAATGACGTGCTCTGGCCGATCTTTGTCGTGGCTGTCCACTACATGACCCAAACGGCGGGCTACAGACGCCACGTCAATGGAGGTATCACCGCCACCCACAACCACAACACGCGGAGAAACCATCTGCAAGCGACCCACATTGAAGGTCGACAAGAACGCAACACCCGATACACAATTCTCCGATTCCTTAAAACCAGGGATCGGCAAATCTCTACCACTCTGCGCACCCAGCGCCCACACCAGAGCATCAAACTCCTTCTCTAGCGATTCAAGCGATACATCCTTACCCACACGGGTATTTAGGCGAACGTCAATACCCATCTCGACAATGCGGGCAATTTCCGCGTCAAGCTTGTCACGGGGGATGCGGTACCCAGGAATGCCGAAACGGAACATGCCCCCTAGCTGTCCATAGGCCTCAAAGATCGTGACCCCGTGGCCTTTGCGCCGCAACTGGTAGGCCGCTGCCAAACCCGCAGGCCCACCACCGATGATGGCAACTTTGCGACCACTGTCTGGGCCAGCCGTGAATTTTACCCCGTGTTCAATGGCCCAATCACCGATGTACTGCTCCACCGAATTGATGCCAACATGATCTTCGAGCGCGTTACGGTTACACCCATCCTCGCACGGAGCGGGGCAGACACGCCCCATCATGGAGGGAAAGGGGTTGGCATTGGTCGAACGGCGGAAAGCGTACTCTTGCCAAGGTGCGCCGCCAGTGGGTTTTTCGATGCCACGCACAATGTCCAACCAACCACGAATATCCTCACCGGAGGGGCAGGCACCCTGACAAGGGGGGGTACGGTGGACATACGTCGGGCATTTATGGGTCCAACTGGCCTTGAAGATCTCCTCCTGCCACGGGCGGTGGTGGCTGTCACCATCTTTGAACCGCCGAAAGGTGAGGGCTTGCTTCAGGTCATCGTGGGAAACAGCCATCTGGTTCTCCTGTAGTTTGCTTCAATCCGCACCCCGTAATGGGGAGCGATAAAAAAAGAAGGATCTCACATTGTCATGATCGTGGGTATACCGCCCATATCCATTTCGATATACCCAATACAGCTAGTGGGTGGACGTTTTTCTCAACGTACTTGGGTTATCGCGGGGCAGCACCATTATGCAACCGATGTGGACAAAATGTCGACCGCATCTTTTCCGAGTTCCGTGACATCATCATCGTTTACCCCAAGCACCTCCATCAGGGGCTCGGCTATTTTTGCCCATACTGCAGAGTCATCTTCCTGTTTAAATAAACAAGACAAATGTTCTGCAAGACTGAGGAGCGCAACCGCACGGGATACAGAAACATCGGTACTCCGGGTAAAAACATCGCCATCATGGTGGTGGAGAATCACCTTCCGCAGATCGTCCGGCAGACACCAGGAACGCGCCATAATGTACCCAATCACCGCATGGTTGGTCTTGAAGTATTGGTCTTCTAAAGAGACTGCAATTTCCTGAACACCCACCTGGCCAAGGCGCAACACATCAGCGTAATTTGGAAAGCGTTGCATCATCAATGGAATACCGCAATCGTGAAACAAGCCAAGCAGGTGTCCATGATCGGGCGCAATCCACCGGAAATGTTTTGCTAAAAAAGAACACAGGAGTGCTGTATCGGCTGCATTGTCCCAGAATACCTCCAAGTTCAGTTTCCCTTTTGGAGCGCCCTTGGGAGACATGACCTGTCTGAGCACAAGGCCAGTCACAAGGCTGATCGTATTTCGTGCACCAAGCAACAACACAGCACGCGAAACAGAAGTAACTTTCTGTCTCAGACCAAACGCTGGGGAATTGGCCGCCCGTAACATTGCTGCTGATAAACTAATGTCCTTTGCGATAATGCTACCGATTTTCTGCATGTCAGGGTCGGGACGCTGCTGTTCCAACATCACGGATTGCAAAACAACCGGTTGCGGAGGGATCGTGATACCCTTTAGCATCTCAACGCTTGCCGATTCGTCCAGTTCTGTTGCGGTAGCCATGGTTTCTTCCTCAATGATCGATAGGATCAGAATCTAGCCTCGACAAGTATGCCCGATCGAACCACTGCCTGTCACGAACGGGGACAATACACCATGAACATTAGTGTTTCTGATCAAGCAGGTGTGCGTAAGGTCTCTGTGTTGGGCACCGCTGTCTCTGCGGAAGATGTGCATCGGATCGTGAACGCCTGCATCACCACCACTGCGCCATGCGAAGTGAGCTTTTTTGACGCACCCAGCTTACCCAATGAACTCATCGAAGGTCTCGCGTTTCTGCTGCAGAGTGGTCGGGCTTTCAGAATCTACACCTACGAGCTTGCCCTGATGCACACCCTGGCCCGTTTGGGGTTTCCAGTGATTCAGATGGGATACCATACCCTCCGATCGAGAGGGAAGACAATGTCCGCACTGGTCATAGGTGGATCGGCAGAGAGCCTTCATCCCTTGTTGTATCTCATCGAACGCCTGCCAGTGAGTCCCCTCACGATTTTTATCGTGCAGCATATTCTCGATGATCACGAAAACATTTTAGATCAACTCTTACGGGTGCGTACCGAATATGCCGTGATCATGCCCACACACCTGATGCCCGTACGCCCAAGTACGATCTATATTGCACCCCCAGGACATCACTTAAAAGTCGCCCATGGACAGATCTATCTGACCCGCGATGCCAAAGTGCAATTCGCCCGTCCCTCCCTGGATGCGCTATTTGAGTCTGTCGCCTTCGAATATGGTCAGGAGGCCGTTGCCGTAGTACTATGTGGCTTTGGTTGGGATGGTGTGGCTGGAAGCGTGGCGATTCGCGAACAGGGCGGCTGGGTCGTGGTCGAGGAGAGCACAGAGTGCCATGGGGCGACATTGTTGCCGAATGCCGTCAAGGAAAAGGGGAGCTATGATTTTATATTGGATCGTGCGGGCCTTACTTGTTTTCTGGCAAGCCTCGTCGGTGTGAAAGAAAGTGCAGCCCAGTCATCATTGAATACAGGATTGGTGGATCTTTTACTAAAAGCCATCCAATCTCGTTATGGATACGATTTTAGTGACTATCAGAGTGCTACCGTGGCGCGGCGTATTCAGCGTCTGATGTCACTGCTCGATGTATCTGATTTCTTTACGTTACAGTTGGAGATCCTTTCTGATCCTGCGATCTTCGAGATGTTTCTTGTAGAGATGTCGGTGGCCGTGACGGAGTTCTTCCGTCATCCGCAACAGTTGCTGGTTCTGCGTGAGGAAGTGCTGCCTTATCTGGACACTTTCCCGATGGTAAAGATATGGTCTGCGGGGTGTGCAACCGGAGAAGAGATTTATTCTCTAGCGATTGTACTCGATGAGTTGGGGATGCTAGAGAAAAGTATCCTGTTTGCCACAGACATGAATCCTCATGTACTCCGCCAAGCAGAAGCTGGTTTTTTTCCCATGCCTGGCCCTGTGCTGGAAAAAGGGCGTGCAAACTATCTTCAGGCAGGCGGCACACAGGATCTCTTGGCCTCTCTTGACGACTGTTGTGGCATGTTCTTCAAAGCCTCGCAACGAATACGGAAGCGTATTTTTTTTCACCGCCATTCGTTGATTCACGATGGGGTTTTTAATGAATTTCAGCTCATCCTGTGCCGTAACGTCCTGATTTATTTTAAACCATCCTTACAGTGCGAGGTTATTAACCGCTTTGCGCGATCGCTGCACCGAGATGGTTTTCTCATGCTGGGACCGACCGAACCTATATCACAGAATGTCGGCGATCGTTTCTTTGTCACGCACCACCGCGAACAGCGTATCTACCGCTGTCGCTAGTCGAACGATGGGGGTCACGAATGGAAGTACCACCTTTTACTATCCTCATTGTGGATGACAACGAGCATAATCGTTTCACCCTGCATACTTTACTGAATCGGTTGGAGGGTTGTCAGGTAATCGAGGCATCCTCTGGGGAGGAAGCACTCGCTCGCACCATCGAACAAGCAGTTCACCTCATATTCCTCGATGTCCAGATGCCCCACATGGACGGTTTTGAAACCGCGCGGCACCTAGGCATGACCGAACGCACCCGCCACATTCCTGTGGTGTTTGTGACCGCCGTGTTCAAATCCGAGGTTTTTGTGCGGCGTGGTTATCAGGTAGGTGCCATCGATTATATTACAAAACCCATTGATGATAATTTGTTGCTGAACCGTATCCAATCTTATCTGACATTGTTTGAACGTGAACAATTGCTTGCGCAGTCACTCGATTCTCTGAAAGTGAGTGAGCAACGTTTACACTATGCCTTAGAAGCCACCCTCGATGGTTTATGGGATTGGGACATTGCGTCCAATACGGTCTATCTTAGTCCCCGTTTTGAGATCATGCTGGGTGCCGTTCCTGGGACGATTCCTAACAGGCTGTCCTCCGTGTTTGAACGATTGCACCCAGACGAGCGAGAGCAGGTGAAAGCGGCCTATCGTTCCCTCGCAGAGGGTACACAAGAACGGATGACCTTAGAGTATCGGATGCACACTGCCAACGGTGATTGGATTTGGGTGTTGGCACGAGGGAAGGTCGTAGAACGTGAGTGGCAACGTGCAGGAGGGGGGATCGTATTGCGTGTGGTGGGGACGATGGTGGACATCACCACGCACATGACTGCCTCAAAGCAGTTACGTCTTTCCGCTGCAGTGATTGAACACATGTCGGATGCCTTGGCCATCTTGGAGCCGGATGAAACCATACATTCGGTGAATCCTGCCTTTACCCGCGCTACCGGCTACCGTGCGGAGGAGGCTGTGGGACGGCCTATTGCGATGTTGTCCTCTGGACGACAGGATGCGGCTTTTTTTGCGAATATGCGAAAATCGCTGCAACAAACCGGACAATGGAAGGGCGAAATCTGGAACCGACGTGCCAATGGGGAGTGTTATCCTGAATGGCTCAAGATTGTTGTTTTGCACGATGAGAAGGGCGCACTCAGTCATTACGTGTGCGTGTATTCTGATCTCAGCACCCAGGATCATGTTCGCACACGTCTCCACCAGCTTGCCTACTACGATACCCTGACTGGGTTGGCCAACCGTGAGCGTTTCCACGATCAACTCACCTCTGCCATCGTCGCCGCCAAACGGGATCAATGTCGGGTGGCTGTCATCCTCATCGACATCGATCGTTTCAAAGAGGTCAACGATAACCTGGGCCATTGGGCCGGGGATGACCTGCTCAACAAAGTCGCTGTCCGTATCCAGGGATGTGTACAAAGCCCTGACACTGTGGCACGCTTAGGGGGGGACGAGTTTGCAGCATTGCTTTCTCATGTGACGGATACCCATCATACGGCAACCGTTGCCGGTCAAATTCGTGAAGCACTCTGCGTTCCCTTTGTGGTCGCGGAACGTACCTTGTATGTAACGACCAGCATTGGTATCAGCCTCTATCCCCAAGATGGTGATTCCACAGGTGCTTTGATGCGCAGTGCTGACCTTGCACTTTGCCAGGCCAAGGAGCATGGACGCAATCACTATCAATTTTGTTCACACGGCCTTACCGAAGTGGCGCAAGAGCGGTTTCGCATTACCACAGACCTCCGACTGGCGCTGAGTCGTAATGAGCTTCGGTTGTATTTTCAGCCGTTGGTGGATATGGAACACGGTGTGCTCTCAGGTGCAGAGGCATTGGTTCGCTGGGAGCATCCCACCGCTGGTCTGATACCACCAGGACGTTTCCTACCCATCGCGGAGGAAATTGGATTGATTTCCTCCATTGATGCCTGGGTACTGCGTGCTGCCTGTCTACAGTTGATCGCGTGGCAGGAACAGGGTTTCACGCTTCCTCGGATCGCAACGAATCTCTCTGGTTCTATCATTGGGGATCAAGATTTGCCAAATTTCATTCAGCAAACCCTTCAAGAAACGGGCCTCCCGCAGGAACGCTTAGAGCTAGAGGTATCGGAGGGTTTTATCATGGATCATGCAGAGCATGCGGTTTCTATCTTTGATCGACTCCGGCAAATGAACGTATCGATCGCCATTGATGATTTTGGTACGGGATATTCTTCTTTGAGTTATCTGAAACGCTTGCCGCTCAGCCACCTCAAGATCGATCAATCCTTTGTGCGCGATCTGGCGGGAAACAGTCATGATGTCTCTATCGTGCGTGCCATTATTGCGCTTAGTAAAAGTATGGGCTTGCGCACCATTGCAGAGGGTATCGAACAACCAGCGCAATGGGATTTCTTGCGTGCAGAAGGTTGTGACGAAGGGCAAGGCTATCTTATGGGTCGTCCTATGGCAGCCGATCTCTTTTTAGATTGGGCAAAGGAACACAGAGAGAAACACAAACGGCGGGGATAACCTCTTGCTCAGTAAATCTATCTCCGAAGAGTTGGGGCGGTGCTGGAGGAGAATATGCACACTCAATCCACTGTACTAGAAAGGGCAGGCATTTTTGCGGCACTTTTATCCATTCTATTGGCTGTCACGGTTCTTGTTGGTTGGGTATTAGATAACCCAAGTTGCCACCTATGACCACCATCAGAATCCTTCCAAGAGGTAATGGATTAATGTAGCCTTATAGTAATCAATCTATTGGTTGCCGATGGGGAAGTAAAATGGACGAGATGATTATAGTAACATATTG
>CAIJYR010000011.1 GCA_903824965.1 uncultured Thiotrichales bacterium | reverse complement strand
CTAAGCCACAGAGCAGCGTGGCTACGTTGCAACGAAGTACAAGACTTGCCCCTTGGGGCGCTTCCTCAACCCTGAGCTACTGAAAGCGGCAGAGGCACAGACAAGGTTCGGGTCACTACGAAACGGTCTGTTGCAAGGTTCGCAAGAACCGAAGCTGCGTTGCAACCTGGCAGCGAGGGGAGCGGGGCCGTAAGGCTCCCGTTACTAGGCCCGTAAGGGCTGACAGCTGGGAAAGACCGGCACCTTTAAGTACGGACGAAAAGACGGCTACCTAAAACCGTCTCCTTTCATCCCCGCCCTGAAGGCCAGGGTTTCTCGGAGACATTGATGAGTACATTTCTCGGTCAGTCCATTGAATTGCTGCTAGTGGAAGACAGCCCCGGCGATGTTCTGCTGACCCAGGAAGCCCTGGCTGATAGCCGTATCGCCAACCGCCTCCATGTGGTCGAGGATGGTGAGCGAGCGATAGATTTTTTGATGAAACGAGGGATATACACTGAGGCGGTGCGCCCCGACTTGATCATGCTGGATCTCAACCTGCCACGGAAAGATGGTCGTGAGGTGCTTCAGTTCATCAAATCGAATCCAGACCTTACTACTATTCCTGTGGTTGTGCTGACCACCTCACGAGCAGAGGAGGACATTCTACGTACCTACAAGCTCCATGCAAATTGCTACATCACCAAACCGGTGGATATGAATCAATTCTGTTCAGTCATCCGATCCATTGAGGATTTTTGGCTAACTGTGGTAAAACTGCCTCATAAAAAATGAATCCCTGTGCACTGCGGGACGACCGTCATCATGAAAACCGAAACGATACATGTTCTGTTGGTTGAGGATGATTTTCGTTTTGTTGCACTACTAGAAGCTTGGTTAGAGGCAACCTCTGAGGCTGTCGGCAAGAGGCAAGGCATGTCCTTGCACCTGCAGCATGTAGGTGATCTGGCGGCGGCGTTGTTCAGGCTGGGTACAGCACCCTTTGATCTAGTGCTGGCGGATCTGAATCTTCCCGACTCACATGGGTTAGCAACCTGCGAGCGTCTTTTAAACCACACCGCTGGGGTTCCGGTGATCATCCTGTCTGGCATAGACGACGAAGACCTGGCTATCCAGGCCATGGGAAAAGGGGCGCAGGATTATCTGGTCAAGGGTTCATTGGACGAGCAATTGCTTCTACGATCTGTACGTTACGCTTTGGAGCGGAGTAAACTTCAGCGCGAGTTGGAACAGATGCGTCAAGTCCAGCTACAGATACGAGAACAGGAGGCGTTGGATCGGATAAACGCACGGGGCGGTATGCCAATGGCAGCGCAGTCCTTAGGTTTGCAGAGTCTCAGCCAAAGTCAACCTGAGGTGTTTGCGGGGATGGTTGATCGGTTAGTCGTAACGTGGGAGCATCTTTTGGAGATGCGCACACACAAGGTGAGTTATAATATCTCTCAAGATCTGCGTGAGTTGGCCTGTGACATGGGGCTACGCAAGTGTGGCCCACGGGATGTTGTGGCGCTCTACCGTGCAGCCCTAGCCAGACTAGAACGCATCGACAAACCGCAACGTAGCGAGATCTTACGCGAGGAAGGTCGCTATCTGACGTTTGAGCTGATGGGTAACCTGGTGTCTCACTATCGTCCCTACGCACTCGATGGATTGCCACATTCCTCTAGATCGGGAGGCGGAGCTCGTCAACCACCCCCGCCTAAAGGCGGGGGCTTGTGAAAGCAAGCCTGAGGTTGACCAGCCTAAGCTACAGAGCACTGTGGCGACAAAGCAACGAGGTACAAGCCTTGCCCCTTGGGGCGCTTCTTCAACGCCAGGCTCTGAAAGCGGCAGAGGCACAGACAAGGTTCGGGTCACTACGAAACGGTCTGCTGCAATACACTGCGTTGCAACATGGCAGTGAGGGGAGCCACACCATTCGGCCCGTAAGGGCTGACAGCTGGGAAAGACCGGCACCTTTAACGGACGAAAAGACGGCTACCCAAAACCATCTCTTTTCATCCACGCCCTGAAGGGCAGGGTTTCTCGGAGACATTGATGAACGAGTATCAAAAATATTTACTCAAACTATATATTACTGGACATACAGCTCGTTCCGAGCGTGCCATCAAGAACCTGCGCAACATCTGTGCAGAAGATTTAGGTGGAAAGTATGAGATGCGGGTCATCGACATCTTGGAGCGGCCCCAACTTGCAGAGGACGAGAAGATTCTAGCTACCCCCACCTTAATTAAGGCACTACCACCTCCCCTGCGACGCATCATCGGCGACTTGTCAGATACCGAAAAAGTGCTGGTGGGCTTGGATTTACTCCCCATTGATGAGAAATGATGTTGCGTGATCACTACGGAATCCAAATCAGGGTGGCGTATATAAAGCGGGGGGGGTAGGACGAGTATGAGCGAAGATCAGAAAACTCCAGTAGAAAAATTAGTTACAGGCATAGAGGGATTTGACCTCATCGCACAGGGGGGGATACCGAAGGGGCGCACTACGCTGGTATCAGGTACGGCGGGCAGCGCCAAGACTGTGTTTGCTGCCCAATTCTTGGCAGAGGGCATTCGCAAAGACGGAGCACCAGGGATCTTTGTTACCTTCGAGGAAACCCCCGAAGACATTCGCAAGAATATGCTTTCCATGGGATGGTCTATTGCAGAATGGGAGGAACAATCACTCTGGCGCTTTGTAGACACTTCTCCTCATCCTGAGATCGATGTTATCGAAACTGGTGAATTTGACTTAGGCGCGTTATTGGTTCGTATCGAATACGCAGCAAGTCAAATTGGTGCGCAGCGCATCGCCATCGATTCCTTGGGTGCGATATTTTCCCGATTCGCCAATACTTCGATTGTGCGTTCTGAGTTGCATCGCCTGGCGTCTGCGCTCAAGGTCATGGGTGTTACCGTCGTGATCACAACGGAACGTACCCAGGAATACGGGGAAATCGCCCGCTTCGGTGTTGAGGAATTTGTGGCGGATAATGTCATTATCCTGCGCAACGTCCTAGAGGATGAGAAACGCCGCCGCACCATTGAAGTATTAAAATTTAGGGGTGCCGGCCACCAGAAGGGTGAATATCCTTTCACCGTATTGCCCGACCAAGGGGTTGTAGTCATTCCCCTATCCGCCATTGAGCTAAAACAACGATCCTCCCAGGCTAGAGTGACCTCCGGGAATGTTGAGCTAGACCGTATGTGTGGCGGCGGTTTCTTCCGAGATTCCCTCATCCTGGCTTCCGGTGCCACGGGTTGCGGCAAGACCCTCATGACTGCGGAATTTATCAGCGGCGGTGCCGATAATGGTGAACGCTGCCTCTTACTGGCCTACGAAGAATCACGCGAACAACTGATCCGCAACGCTATCGGATGGGGAATTGATTTCGAGAAACATGAACGACAAGGACTCCTGCGCGTGGTGTGCGCCTACCCGGAAAGCGCCGGTTTGGAAGATCACCTGATCCGCATGAAGCGGGAGATCGATCAGTTCAAACCTGACAGGGTCGCGGTGGATAGTGTTACCGCCCTTGAACGCGTGGGATCACGCAATGGTTTTCGTGAATTTATCATCAGCCTTGCTTCTTTCGTTAAGCACCATGAGATTCCAGGGTTGTTCACTGCCACCACTGCTACTCTGATGGGAGGCCCCTCTATCACCGAGGCCCATTTTTCCTCTATTACCGATACCATTATTCTGTTGCGTTATGTGGAGATGCTTGGGGAAATGCGACGCGGCATCACCGTTTTGAAAATGCGCGGTTCCAAACACGAGAAGGACATCCGAGAGTATTCCATTGATGAACATGGCATGCACATCGGAAAGCCATTTCGTAATGTGGTAGGCATCCTGTCCGGCAAACCGGAGTACCTGAGCCGAGAGGAAGCAGACCGCATGGGGAACATGTTTCAGGATTGACGGATTGACAGTATCTGTTGCCAGCGAGCAAAAGGCATGGTTGTATCTACAACACAGGGTTATATACCCGATCCGCTCCGTATTTTGATCGTCGAGGATAGCCCCGGCGAGCGTGAGCTCTTGCGCGAACAGATATGTGGCGAAAGCAGCCATTTCTTCACCCCGCAGGTCTGGGATGCATCCGACCTGGCCACCGCCTTAGATACGCTGGGTAGGCGATCCATTGACGTGATACTCTTGGATCTCGCTCTACCAGATTCCACTGGCCTTGAGACTCTTTTCCGGGTGCGAGATCACTGTTCGGAAGTGGCTATTGTGGTGTTGACAGGCATGGAGAACGAATCTTTAGGCGTAGAGGCTATTCAGCACCATGCCCAAGACTATCTGCTGAAAGGGCGATTGGATGGATTTGCTCTGGGCAGATCGATGCGTTACGCAGTGGAACGTCAGCGGTTACGCAACGAATTGGAACAATTACGTTTCCAGCAACGTCAACGGCAGGAAATGCGTCAGTTAGAACACTATTCTGATGGTGGTACTGCTAAGAACAACCGTATCTTTTCGCTGTCACCCAGCTACGGTGCCTTGGTGCGTCAATATGTCTTCGCAACACGAGAAGGTAACAACCGTCCCTCCCTGTTGGTACAATCTCTAGCACAGCGCTTGGCGGCAATGGGTGCCGGTGCACAAGATGTGGTGCGCCTACACATCAAGATGCTCAAAGAAACTGGCAATTGGACTACATCCGCTGAGGAGCGTGCGTTTGGTGTGGACGCACGCTTGGCATTGGTGGAATTATTAGGAACACTGGCCGACTTGTATCGAGAGGCATCGAGCCTTACGCGAGGAAACCCATGACCAAAGAATCCTTCTATCGCTTCCGACTCTATATTGTGGGATCGGGATCTGCGGGAAAGCGTGCCGTGGCCAATTTTCAAAAAGTCGCCGAAATTGTATATGGATATCACGTCGACTTGGAGGTGGTGGATGTCCAGGAGAATCCTGCATTGCTGGAAGAGGATCGCATCCTTGCTGTACCAACCCTGGTACGATTATCCCCAGCGCCGGTGCGTCGGATTGTCGGTGACTTGACCAACGAGCACACCTTGCAGGATTTCCTCGGTGGTTGATCTGCTAAACAATTGAGTAAGCAGTGCTGGCAGGGTGTGATCGCAGACAAGCACCTACCTAATTCTAGAAATACGTACGAGGAAAACACATGCGTCCGGTTCTTGAAGTGAGCAAGATTCCTGCTGGAATTGAAGGGTTTGAACACATTACGATGGGTGGACTGCCTAGAGGGCGGACCTGCTTGGTCTCCGGCAGCTCTGGTTCGGGCAAGACTATCTTGGCTTTGGAATTTCTTTACAGGGGTATCGTCAAGTTTGGACGCAATGGTATCTTCGTGACCATGGAAGAAAGGGTAGATGACATTGTACGCAATGTGAAGAAAATGGGATGGGATTTGCAGCAATTAATCAGTGAGGGAAAGCTAAGATTCGTGGATGCTGCCCCAGATCCGGTTCCTATCGAGGAATCAGGCATCTATGACCTTTCTGGTCTCTTAACCCGCATCCAACACGCAGTTGAAATCAGTGGTGCGGAATTGCTGGTAATGGACTCTATCGGATCTTTATTCGATCAGTTCAGTTCCGCGAGTACCGTGCGGCGCGAGATTTTTCGTATTACTGCATCCGTTAAGGAAATGGGCATTACTGCCATCCTGACTGCCGAAAGGGAAAGTGAGTATGGCCCAATCTCGCGCCACGGTGTGGAGGAGTTTGTTTCCGATACGGTCATCATTCTGCGCAACGTACTCAAGGACGAGAAGTGCAGACGCACCATCCAGGTGCTCAAGATGCGTGGTGACAGCCACTTTAAGGGGGAGTACCCTTTTACCATTACTAGCCACACTGGCATCAGCATTCTTCCCCTTTCTGCACGGGAGCTGAAGCAATCCTCTTCTACCAACCGAGTCAGCTTCGGTAACAATGCCCTGGATCAGATGTCTGGAGGAGGGCTGTTCCGTGATTCTATCTTCCTGGTCAGCGGCCCCACTGGTGGTGGTAAAACCTTGCTCGCCACCACTTTCGCGGCGGAGGGATGCCGGAACAACGAGAAGGTTCTTTTGCTCGCCTACGAGGAATCACGAGCTCAGCTCCTGCGCAATGCCCAGTCTTGGGGCATGGATTTCCGAAAATGGGAGGAAGATGGCCTACTCAAGGTGATATGTCAATATCCCGAGTCCATGGGGTTAGAAGATCATTTGCTCCTTATCCAACGTGAGATCGAACAATTCCGACCGAGACGTTTGATCATGGATAGCGTTTCAGCTATGGAGCGGGTTGGATCGGTGCGCTTCTTTCGTGAGTTCGTCATTGGTCTTACCTCCTTTGCCAAACAGGAGGAGGTTTGCTCCCTATTTACCAGTACTACTCCTAAATTGTCCGGCGGCGATTCTATTACTGAGGCGCATATTTCCACAATCACTGATGCGATCCTGTTGTTGCGTTACGTAGAGATCAACGGTATCCTCCGGCGTGGCATTGCTATCATCAAGATGCGGGGTTCTCAACACGAGAAACATATTCGGGAGTTCACCATTGATAGTAATGGATTACACGTTGGGGTTCCCTTCACTAATGTGCAAAACATTATCTTAGGGATTCCTTCTGCTACGCAGCCATCAGAGCACGAACAACTGGAAAGTATGTTCGGGGAATGAGAGCCAAAGCCGATATGATTTCTTCTTCTGTGTGCAGCAAATTGATAGAGAAGAATGCTGATGGCATTGTTCTAGTAAATCAGAGAGGATCTGTCCTGTTCGCAAATCCAGCAGCAGAGGCATTGTTCGGACTGCCCTTGGTCGGGCGTGAATTTGGTTTTCCTGTGGTGGTTGGTGAAGCGACAGAGGTAGATCTCTTGCCACCGGGCCAAGCGCCACGGGTGGCCGAGTTGCGCGTGGCGACGATCAGTCTAGAAAAACAGGAATCGGCCTTTCTGGTGTCTCTCCGTGATCTGACCGAACGTGTGGAGATGGAGGGCCAGTTGCGTCGTGCCATGGAAGACGCCCAAGAAGCTGCCCGTGCCAAAAGTCATTTCCTATCGCATCTGAGCCACGAGCTACGTACACCTCTAAATGCTGTTATCGGTCTTACCAACCTATTGTTAGACAAATGCCTAGGCCCTGTGAACGAAGACCAGGAGAATCTTCTCCGAGACGTTCTGCAAGGTGGACGTGAACTATTACATATCTTCAACAATCTACTAGAATTGGTGAATGCTGAGGGTAGCCGTGATGAGAGTCACGTTGCTTTGTTTGAACTACGCCCCTTGTTGATTAATCACCTCGCTAAGATACAAGATCAGGCTCGGAAGAAAAATATCACGTTATGTATAGATTTTGAAAAAGCTCCGGAATGCGTTCTCTCTTCTGAACAAATTATAGGTCTGGTGTTGGACGAATTATTGCTCAATGCACTAAAGTTCACACGGCCCGGAGGGGAGGTGCGGTTGTCGGCGCGTCCACTTGAGGAAGATTCTAATACCAAATTGGAGATCGTTGTGAGCGATAATGGTGTGGGCGTTCAGCAAAAGAATCTGGAGCGTATCTTTGAACCGTTTTCTCAGGAGGATAGTTCCTACCATCGAACCTTCGGTGGATTAGGATTGGGTCTGGCTGTAATCCGTAAGTTGGTGGGGAAGTTAGGTGGTTGGATTAGGGCAGAAAATCTAGGCCAAAACAATGGTAGTCTTTTCCGTATTGTGATCCCAATATGAATACGAATATCCACCCTAGCATGGACGATCCTACAATGCGCATTTCTGCGGAGCAGATGGACGAATTGGTGCATACCTTAGCCTCAACCATGCTCGAACGAGATGGTTTGCGCAACATTCTGGATACTATGCTGAATTCGGTATTCATCCTCTCTCCCGATGGAGTAGTGATACACCTGAACCGCGCAGCCAGCCAGTTGGCTGATGCACATCCAAGCGAGTTGGTTGGCGAGCCCATTCACCATGTGCTCCGTGCGGAATCTTGTTGGTGGGAACTCTCGTTAACAGAAATCTTGCACCAGGGGGCTATTCGCAATCGCGAGGTTTACTTCAAGTCCCGCATGAATCGGCATATCCCGACACTGTTCTCTGCCTCTGTCCAAAGGATACGTGATGATCATATTGCAGGGATCATCTGTTGTGTTCAGGACGTCAGTGAACATATCCGTTTACGTGAAGCATTGAAGAACAGCCATGATAGCTTCCAAGCCATTGTTCATAAGAGTGTTGATGGTATTATTATTGTTGATCAGGATGGGATGGTGTGTTTCGCTAATCCTGCGGCAGTATTTCTCCTCGGTCGCAATTCTCAAGAGATGATTGGAATGCACTTTGGGCATCCGTTAATTGTGGATGAGTCAACGGAGGTAGATATCATACGTAAGAATGGCGACGTGGGCGTTGCAGAAATGCGAGCGGTGGCAAGCAATTGGCATGGTCAGAACGCACTCCTGGTTTCTTTGCGCGATGTGACAGAGAATGTGCGACTCCGCGAGCAATTACAACAATTATCCATGGAGGATCCCCTCACTGGTCTGCACAATCGGCGCAGTTTTATGCTGTTGGCCGAACAGGAAGTGAAGGCGTCCACACGGACAGGCAACCATGTTGCGATGATCTTCATCGATCTAGACGGGATGAAGGCGATCAATGACACGCTAGGACACAAAGTAGGGGATCATGCGCTCTTGGAAACCGCATCCATCTTGCGCAAAGTTTTCCGGAAGTCGGATTTGTTGTCTCGGCAAGGCGGTGATGAATTTCTTGCCCTTGTCACCAATAAAGAAACAGATGATGCAGAATTGCACAACACCCAGGTTCTGCATCGATTGGAACACGAGGTTTTTTATCGTAATTCTCAATCGGGGCGGTTATATACTCTGTCTTTGAGCATTGGTGTAGTATTAATTGACCCATCGCTTCACACGGATATTGAATACTATATCCAGCAGGCCGACATCGCCATGTATCAGGCAAAGAAGAACAAAAGGATGTGCCGATCTCAATAGGAACGGAAAGTATGCTGATCAATCCAGATCGACCCAAAGAGGCAGAATACACAAGCAACTGGGTGATGTGCCTCTATGTTGCTGGCCAGACCCCCAAGTCGCTAGCGGCCATTGCCAACTTACACCGGCTATGCAATAAATACCTAGCCGGTCAGTTCCAAATCGAGATCATTGATCTACTAGAATATCCAGAACTGGCTGAAGGCGATAACATCATTGCTGTTCCGACACTGGTGCGTAAGCGACCCGGATCTGTGCGTAAAATTATTGGGAATATTTCTGACATAGAGAGAACACTTGCAGCCCTTCAAATAGATGCCATCGTTTACTGACCAAAGTACCACCATGCCAGACAGTGAGAAGAGCGAAATTGCCATACTACGCACACGGCTCGCGGAAGCAGAAGCTGCGCTTGCGGCGTTGTGTGATGGTAGTGCTGATGCCCTAGTGACCAGCAACGGAGTAATCGGTCTCACAGGTGCTGAAAAGCCTTATCAAACATTCTTCTCTGCCATGAACGAGGGTGGTCTCACTTTGGACGCAGACGGCCACATCTTGCACTGCAACCCGCGTCTGTCGAGCATGTTGGGCCGCGATCTGGAAACGATTCGTGGCTGCTGTTTCTCAGAATATATCACCCACAGGGATAGTGCGCTATTCAACGATTTGCTCTCCCAAGACGGTGCTGGATCCTGTGAGACGACTCTGATAGCGCAAGATCAGACTGCGCTACCGGTGCGCCTTTCCTTGCGACCCATGTACATAGATGCACAGCGTTTGATTTGTCTGGTTGTCACAGATCTTACAGAACGCCTCCGAGCAGAAGACAACATACGTCAGAAAGAAGCGAAGATGCGAGGCATTTTTCTCGCGGCACCCGTGGGGATTGGTCTTGTTGTGCAGGGTTTGCTGACTGAGGTCAATCAGAAACTATGTGATATGACTGGTTTCCATGTAGATGAATTACTTGGGCAGTCGTCACGGCTACTATACCCGAGCGATGAGATATTTGAATACGTAAATCGAGAGAAATACAACCAGATCGCTGCACAGGGCGTTGGAACAATCGAAACACACTTCAAACACAAGTGTGAGAGCCGATTCTCCTTCAAGAGACTTTCTGAGATCATTTCCGAGATCAGGGTCGTTGTGGTGGGTTTCAAGCACGACCTCGCCGACGAGAGCGAGGAGGGTATGGATGCAGAAGCACTTGCCCGTGCGATGCTGATCGGGTGCATCGGTGGGCTTGATCAGGTGTTCGCAGCGATCGATTGGCGATTGCCGATGGATGCCGAGCAAGCCCACAAACCCCGTGACCATTGGGAAAAGTCCATTCCACTCCGGTTTGTTTTTTCTCCGAACGAGGTGAAATTCGGCACAAGTCGGTCGCGTCCGCATCTCCAGTTGCGCGTGGAACTCTGTGCACCCGAGACACCAGATGACACAAAGGGTTCTGAACCGATGGTGCAGCCCTTTCAGTGGTCTTTCGGCCCCACCCATCCCGAGCGTGTGCGCTACCAATGTGCACAAGCGGTGCTGGAACGCTGGCATACAATGGCCTCTGGGCCTTGGGTACTACCAGCCTTCCTCTATCCCTCAGATGTGATGACGGCGCTGTATTTCGCTTCCGATGCCGATGAAGCCAACCGCCTAGTTGTGCAGGCGATCTCGGACATGGAACTGCTCAACCTGCTAGACGATCTGCCGACTGACAACGTAGATGAGTCGCTACGAGACTTGGTGGGTGATTTGGGATCGCGCTACCAGACCTGGTTACGGTGCTCCGTTGAACAGGGCCATTATGCTGCCAATGCTGCATATTTTCATGGACTGTCTAACGCCTACCAAAATCTCGCCAAAGCCGTGCTCGATACGCGACGCATTGGTAGCCCCGAAGTGTTGCGCCGTTTGTATAAGGCATTCTTGCTCCTTGACAAGACGAAGACACAGCCAAACAGTGATTTCCTGCATTCGGCCGCTGCTTGGGGAATCAGTTTGCATGTGCTAGAACTCACCCATGCACGGACTGGTTTTCTACGGGATGGTTTTGCCGAAGCAGCGAGCGCCTATCTGCTCGATCGTGCTTCCCATGGTGTATTGGATCGATTACTCACGATGGTCGAGATCCATCGACCCATCGCGGGACTCGTGGTAGACGCACATAAGAAACTATCAGCGGAGATTCGATCGTTTGGTTTGATCCACTACCTTGGCCAAAAGCCGCCCGTTGAAAAGAGCCTCGCCATACAAACCCTGCTCCGTGAGGAGGAGAATGATGACGATGAGGAAGTCAAGGATTATGTGCGCGAGACCAAGGAAAGCCGGATCGTACAGGAAGTGCTAGACGAGTATGTTCGTTTTTATCCCTTTGCACAGGATGGTCTGCGCATAGTGACCGTCCATGTAGATGATCTGGCTACGGTATTGGCAGGGGTGGGTCGATTCCTACGTGAGTATCTAAAAAGCAATCCCCGCTGGCCTGCCTTTCATTGTACGCTGATGGTCTATTCGACCGCGTCCTCGCCGATGGTGATGGAAAACCGTTTGGTTGCTTGGCGTGAAGCGTTTGTGGGTGAGTGTGGAGAGGTACGCCCCCTGCGCCTTACTGTCGGCCATCGCTATGCACCGAAGCAGGAGGATACGCGCAAACTGCTAAGGGAGGAGGAACGACGCTACGACCTGGCCTTTCTGTTTCATTCGAGGAGCACATGGAGCGAAGCGTAGTGCGACGAGCCCCGCGTAGCCGTGAGGGCCGTACGTTTTGTCGATGTCCGCAGCCGTATCGCGGGCTGAGACAAAACGTAAGGCAACCGAGCACGGCGTAAAGCCATTT
>CAIJYR010000010.1 GCA_903824965.1 uncultured Thiotrichales bacterium | reverse complement strand
TCAACGAGACCAGGACAGAACTCTTTCAATTTATTCACAAAACCCAACAACGCGCCGCCTGAGCAACACCTCACAGACCACCTTCGTTCAGGCTCATGTCAGGATTGGAAAATACTGTAGGTTGTCAAACGTTTTTTGCATTTTTTTCATCACGCCATCTAAAGCTTATAAGTCATGAGCTTAGGTTTTGATGTGCGTTGTCATGGTCGGATGTGGAGGGGACATGCGGGGGGTGGTTGTGGCAGATGCAGGCGTTGAGGTGGCTGCGCAGATCGCCCACCTGTGCGAGGAACGTATCGATGAGGTCGGCATCGTCAAGACGCTCTTGGTGATAGAGATCCATGGCTTCCCGTTTCAAGTGGTTCAACTGGTTTCGCAGGTCGTGAAGGATTGCGTGGGCGTCTGACCCCGACGAATCGATGGCGAAGATGCGTGCTTCTAGCAGGCTGACCTGGAGGAGATAGTCGTGAACGGATCGAAACGGGTCACGTCGTAGACGGCGTAGGTAGGGGCGCATCATGATGATGCAGGGGGGAATGCAGGCGATGGCACCGATCAGGCCAATGTACTGAGAAAGATTTTGAAGGGTTTCTTGTGTGATGGGCAGGGTCGAGTTTACGAAGGCTTGTGCACCTGGATGGCGAGGAAATTCGGCGAGAAGGTTGAACTGGTCTAGGGTGAGGGGTGGGTCGTAGGCTTTGGCGAAGTCACCCTCGAAGACTGCGCGTGCGAGTTGTGCGATGGCTTCGGCAGGCACGTCTTTGTGGGTGACAAATAGGGTGCGCCGTCCGATGGTCGTGATGTCTTTGTCAGGGACATTGGGGGAGATGCTGTAGGTATCGATGGGGATCGTAACGGAATAGGCGGCTTTGTCGTTAAGGCGAACGGCGCTCGTAAAATCAAGGGGATAAATGCGGTATCCGAAGTCTCGAACGAGACGGTTCGCTACGGGAGATGGGAGGGAGGAGGTGGTAAACACGATGGCAGGTATTTGCGCCGCCGTGGATGCCTCATCCACCAACTGATGGATGGTACAGGGGGTTTCTGTAAAAGCACTCGTGGGGATACCGAGTCGATCCAGGATCTTGCGTGCGAAGGTATGGGTTCCAGATCCGACCGTACTGAGACTCACGGTTTTACCACGCAAGGCGGCGCGTAGATCGTGGTTTTCCAGGAGGGTATCGTAGATATCGCGACGCACGAGCAAATGGAGGGCTGTTAAGAAAAGCGGTGCGACCTCGCGGATGTTGTCTCTGCCCTCGTGACTGAGTCCGCCGTCGACGAGTGCCAACTGGATGCGACCCTGTTGTACGGCATCAAGCGCATTCTCCGATCCGTCGGTGGGAACCAAAGAGAGTTCGATGTGTTGCTGGTGTGCGGCGGGGGCTAGGTAGTGGGTGACGAGTTGGTAATTGGCACCTGCGAAGCTCCCTGTAGTCAGGGTCAGGTGGTAGACCAGGGGATTCCATTGTCGATACAAAAAAGGGCCACAGACAAGCAGGAGGAGCAGCAATCCGCCCAAGGCGAGGGTGTGTTGTTTGAGAAACCGTGCAGAGGGCATTGGGAACACGTGGTGTGGCCGATTTGGCTGGGAGGTGAAAAGGCACCGCGTGGCGGAGTATGATGGAGACTGGCCACACAACCACCTTGAGGATGCGCTCATTGCACCAAAGCGATTGGTTGCTGTCAACTGTTTTTCAAATGGTTAGGGATGATCTGGAGTGCGCTCAGTTCTGGTTTGGTTGTGCTCATTCGAGGAGCACATGGAGCGAAGCGTAGTGCGACGAGCCCCGCGTAGCCGTGAGGGCCGTACGTTTTGTCGATGTCCGCAGCCGTATCGCGGGCTGAGACAAAACGTAAGGCAACCGAGCACGGCGTAAAGCCATTT
>CAIJYR010000009.1 GCA_903824965.1 uncultured Thiotrichales bacterium | reverse complement strand
CCAAGAGTTCACATCGACGGAGGTGTTTGGCACCTCGATGTCGGCTCATCACATCCTGGGGCTGAAGCAGGTCCCAAGGGTATGGCTGTTCGCCATTTAAAGTGGTACGCGAGCTGGGTTTAGAACGTCGTGAGACAGTTCGGTCCCTATCTGCCGTGGGCGTCGGAGATTTGAGGGGGGCTGCTCCTAGTACGAGAGGACCGGAGTGGACGTACCTCTGGTGTTCCGGTTGTCACGCCAGTGGCATTGCCGGGTAGCTATGTACGGGTGGGATAACCGCTGAAAGCATCTAAGCGGGAAGCCTTCCCCAAGATGAGATCTCCCTAGACCCTTGAGGTCTCTAAAGGTCCGTTGAAGACTACAACGTTGATAGGCTGGATGTGGAAGCGCAGTAATGTGTGGAGCTAACCAGTACTAATTGACCGTGCGGCTTGACCATATAACACCAAAACATTCTCATCGCATCACCCAAAAGCACATCGTGGGCATCCCCCACACAACTCGTCATAGGGCATCTGCCCATCCAGTTTGCCTGGCGGCCATAGCGAGCGGGAACCACCCGATACCATCCCGAACTCGGACGTGAAACCGCTCTGCGCCGATGATAGTGTGAGTCTCTCATGCGAAAGTAGGTCACTGCCAGGCGCTTATACCACCGACCCATCGTCCCAAAAGGACGGTGGGTTTTTTTTGGCCAAAATCGCAAGCAGCATCAGCCGCCCGTGTGTCGCCAAGGCATCGTCGATCATCGGCACATCGTGGGAGATGTGCACAGCTTACAAGATCATCAGGCTAGTGTCCTGAGGTGTTTAGCAACTTCTAAAGCTGGGCGCAGTCGGTCTTCGCTCCGCTTTCCATCTCCTTGAATACGTTTTCACAACCTGTGGCTCTGGGTTGCTACGCTTGTGCCTCGACGCTCTGGCCCTTGGTGGACGCTCGTGCATAGCGTAGTATCGCTGATCTTAATTCGTACTGAAGCATTACCTAACTAACTCACAAGATCCTGGATTCAAGTTTGAAGTGCAACGGGTCAGTTTCAACACCGACTTGAATGTAACCCTGCCCAGTTCCATTCAACGCCAGTCAGCGCGGAAATTTTTTCTGCCACTGCACTCATGACGAACTGATTGACAGGCACACCGTCCAGATCAGCCATCTCCTGAAGGTGGCGAGACCTACCTGCGCACCCGCGCTAGGCGTGCCGATTCTGATGCGTTTCGGGCGATTCTGGACAAGGTGCCAAGCCGCACATCCGTACCTGGCGACGAATGATAATGTGTCAAACGCAACTACGGTCATCCAATCCTTTACTGGCACATCCGGTGTGATCGGATTGAATTCTGTCCTGCCATTCGACCACGTCACCGGACTTTCCCAAAAACCGGACTTTCCCAAAAAAGGTTCTCCCCATAGCGATGTTCGGTATGATGAACCATCTGGCAGCCCTGGCTTGCCAGGTGATCCGTCCACGACTGTGCATACTCCGCGAGCTGTGGTGACGACGTCAGGGGTTCAACACACACCGCTTGACGTGCCTCGTTGTGTGCGGCCGTGATAGCATCTGCCATGGTCGCTGGTGCAATGAAATCACCCGCCTTGGCACATCCCAACGGTAGAAACAACCAAACAGCACGGATCTAAGGGGGTAATGGCCATGGTCAATACTCCAAACGATGAATGGGGATGATTGGTATGTTATTGATGATCGATAATTATGACTCGTTTACTTATAATCTTGTCCAATATTTTGGAGAAATTGGCGAGGTGGTGCGCGTGTTTCGGAACGACGAGATTACCCTGGCAGACATCGAAACCATGGTTCCCGATCACATCGTCCTCTCTCCCGGGCCGTGCACCCCAAACGAAGCGGGCATCTCCCTACAGGTGATTCGTCGCTTCGCAGGACGTATCCCTCTCCTGGGTGTGTGTTTGGGACACCAAGCCATCGGGCAGGCCTTTGGCGGACGTATTGTCCACGCCAAGGAAATTATGCACGGGAAAACCTCGCCGATTCACCACCAGAAGCAGGGCGTATTCAGGGGGCTACCGAGTCCTTTCGAAGCAACCCGTTACCATTCCCTGGTCATCGAACCGTCTAGCCTCCCAGACTGCCTGGAGGTGACTGCCTGGACGGTGGATGCTAACCACCAGCGCGAAGAAATCATGGGTGTGCGTCACCGAGAGTATCCGATCGAGGGCGTACAATTCCATCCTGAGTCCATCCTGACCCAACATGGCCATGATCTGCTGCGCCAGTTCATCGAACAGAACCGCCCATAATCTCCACAGGAAAAGCACACGATGGATATGCAAGCCGCCATCCAGTCTGTTACCGAGCGCCGTGATCTTTCCGATGCAGAAATGCGCGAAACCATGAACCTGATCATGAGTGGTCAAGCGACCCCCGCACAAATCGGTGGTTTTCTGGTGGGGTTGCGCATGAAAGGCGAAACCATCGAGGAAATCACTGCCGCCGCTACCGTGATGCGATCCCTTGCGACCTCTGTGCCCATCACAGGGGATCACGTGATCGACACCTGCGGTACCGGAGGCGATCATTGCCAGACCTTTAACATTTCCACCGCTGCCGCTTTTGTGGCTGCAGCAGCGGGTGCGCGGGTCGCAAAACATGGCAACCGTTCTGTGTCTGGTCGTTCGGGCAGTGCCGATGTACTAGAAGCCGCTGGTGTCAACCTGGAATTGAAGCCACTACAAATCGCAGAGTGCATCGAACAGGTTGGGATCGGCTTTCTATTCGCGCCGTATCACCACGGTGCCATGCGTCACGCGGTGGGACCACGTAGAGAGATGGGTGTTCGCACCCTGTTCAACCTCCTCGGCCCCCTCACGAATCCGGCCCGAGCACCGAATCAACTGATGGGTGTGTTTGCAGATCGCTGGTTGGTGCCTGCCGCCACCGTATTGCAACGCCTCGGCAGTCAGCACGTAATGGTAGTGCACGCCGAAGATGGTTTGGACGAAATCAGCATCGGTTCGGCCACCCATGTCGCGGAAGTACGGGAGGGATCGATCCTCGAATACACCCTAACGCCTGAGTCCTTTGGGATCGCACGTACTGATGTCAGCACCCTCCGCATTCAGAGTGCTCAAGATAGCTTTGCACTGATCGAGCAAGTGCTGTCGAACACGCCTGGGCCTGCCTTAGATGTCGTTTTGCTCAACGCAGGAGCTGCGATCTTTGTCGCGAATCTAGTACCGACGCTCAAAGAGGGAGTAGAACGCGCCAAACAGGTCATTGCCAGTGGTGCTGCCCAAGAACGCCTAGCCGCGCTCGTGGCTCTGACCCATCGTTTTGGGACAACGCTTTAGCTGTGTGCCCATCACCGAATAAGCGAGTATACTACCCTACCTGCTGAGCCTACCTCAGCTGCCAAGGCATCTTTCCTGAAACCAGAGGAAATGGGATTATTCGTTGTTTTTCCGCTTAATCCCTCTCTGAAGAGTCGGAGAAGGGTAGGGGGAGGGGTTGATCTTTTGATTGATCATTGATCATTATCGGTTGATCATCGTTACACAATAACAATCCAATCAGAAACAGGATCAAAAACAGCATCCGCCTCTCCCCCAACCCCCTCTCCTCCGTAGAGGGGGCGATCTAAAAGCAACTTGGATCCAGGGGAGTGCGGCATCTTCCGTGAGGATAATTGAACATGTTCCAGCGTATGAAAATCGGTGTACGGTTGTGGGGTGGGTTTTGTACAGCTATTGTGTTATTGGGCGCAGTCGTATGGATTGGCCTCCACGGACTAAACACAGTCCAAGATTCCATCGAAGTCATCACCAAGGATCGCTATCCGAAAGTAGCACTTGCTAGAGATATTATCGACAATATCAATATCATCGCACGCCATGCCAACGTTGCATTGCTTGTGAAAGATCCTGCAAAATCCAAAATAGAATTGGATAAAATCCTGGAGGATCGTCACACCATTGGCGAAAAACTCGATATTCTGACACAAAAGATTCGATCAGAAAGAGGTAAAGAAATTCTCGCCAGCATCGTATCTGATCGTAAGGCGTATATCGCCTCGCAGGATCGCTTTATAGAAATGGTTAAAAATGTTCAATGGGATGAGAGCACAAAGCTCTTGTTAGAAGAAATCAGACCCTTACAGGCAGCCTATCAGAAAGATGTAGAAACGCTCGTTGCCTATCAAGAGAAAATAGTGAAGGAAGGCGTGGCGAGTGCTGAAGCAACCCACAGCGAGAGCACTACCTTGATGTTGTCCTTGGGTGTCGTTGCTTTGCTGCTGAACATGGGGTTGGCACTTTGGCTTGTACTCAGCGTTACACGACCCCTCAACAAAGCAGTTGGAATGGTAGAACGGATTGGGCGCGGTGACATCCCTGATCCAGTTCAAGAAAACTGGGATGGAGAGTTTGACAATGTTCGGGCAAGCCTCAACGCAGCCGGAGCAGCCATCCGTCGTCTGATCGAAGATGCCCGCACCCTGGCCCAAGCGGGTGCCGAAGGGCGTCTCTCGGTGCGTGCTGATCCTTCGCGCCATCAAGGGGACTACCAGCGCGTCGTGGAAGGGGTGAACGCTACCCTAGACGCCGTGATTGGCCCCGTGACAGAAGTTCTGCGGGTGATGGTGGCTGTGGAAAAAGGTCATTTAGACCAACAAATCTCTGCACAATACCAGGGGATGTTGAAAGACCTGAAAGACACCGTCAATGGCACTGTCGCCAAACTTGCCCGGGTGGTGGGCGAAATACGCGAGACAACCGGCGGCGTCGGTCGGGGTGATATCCCTTCGGCCATCAAGACGCCGTGGCCGGGTGAGTTCGACAGCATTCGGGAGAGCCTGAACGCTGCAGGGGTCGCCATCCGTGCGCTTATCGAGGATGTGCGCGTTCTCGCCCAAGCGGGCGCGGAGGGGCGCATGACCGTGCGTGCTGATACAAACCGTCACCAAGGGGATTATCGCCGGATCATAGAGGGATTCAACGCCACCCTAGATGCCGTCGTCGGCCCTGTTACCGAGGTGATGCGGGTCATGTCGGCCGTAGAAAATGGCAAACTGGATCAGCAAATCGTTGCACAATACCAGGGGATGTTGGGTCAGTTGCGTGACTCTGTGAACAACACCGTCCTCAAATTGGCGCATACTATTGGTGAGGTGGGCAATACAAGCAGCGAACTCGCAAACGCTGCCACACAGGTGGAGGCGACCGCGCAGGCACTCAGTCAAGCCACGAGCGAACAGGCCGCAAGCGTCGAAGAGACGAGTGCAGCGGTCGAAGAAATGAGCGCCTCTATCACCCAAAATGCCGAAAACGCCAAAATTACGGATACGAAGGCAACCCAAGCCACCGAGCAAGCCAAAGAGGGCGGTACAGCAGTCAGCGGGACGGTGGACGCCATGAAGCAGATCGCTAAAAAGATCGGCATCATTGATGATATTGCGTACCAAACGAACCTTTTGGCCCTGAACGCAGCCATCGAAGCTGCAAGAGCGGGTGAGCATGGCAAGGGCTTTGCGGTGGTAGCGGCGGAGGTACGTAAACTCGCCGAACGGAGCCAGGTCGCTGCACGGGAGATTGGCGAACTCGCAACGGGCAGCGTGCGCCTTGCGGAGAAAGCGGGCAATCTCCTTGGTGATATTGTGCCTTCCATTGCGAAGACTTCGGAATTGGTACAGGATATTGCGGCGGCTTCTAGGGAGCAGTCTGGTGGGGTGGGCCAGATCAACAATGCGATGGCACAACTTTCACAACTGACCCAAAACAACGCAAGTTCTGCCGAAGAGTTGGCGGCCACTGCAGAAGAATTAGGCGCACAGGTTGCCCAACTGCAGGACTTGGTTGCTTTCTTTCAGGTTGCCGAGCAACGGGTATCCCAGAAGACCTACACCCAAGCCGCCAGAACCTCGGCACAGCGTCCCACCCGCAAGAGTGTGCCACCTGCGCCTACGTCGAAGAGTGGAATGGTCGGTAGATCGAGGCCGATTATACCGGACGAGTTCGAGTCGTTTTAGGGTACGTTGCTTTTCCGCGTAAACCCCTCTCCGAAGAGTCGGAGAGGGGCTGGGGGAGAGGTTGATCTTTTGATTCTGGCGGATCATTCGAGGAGCACATGGAGCGAAGCGTAGTGCGACGAGCCCCGCGTAGCCGTGAGGGCCGTACGTTTTGTCGATGTCCGCAGCCGTATCGCGGGCTGAGACAAAACGTAAGGCAACCGAGCACGGCGTAAAGCCATTT
>CAIJYR010000008.1 GCA_903824965.1 uncultured Thiotrichales bacterium | reverse complement strand
CGCAGATACAATATGTTACTATAATCATCTCGTCCATTTTACTTCCCCATCGGCAACCAATAGATTGATTACTATAAGGCTACATTAATCCATTACCTCTTGGAAGGATTCTGATGGTGGTCATAGGTGGCAACTTGGGTTCATTATCACCACACCCACAATAGGAGACAAGGTAGCACTCTTGCGTATGGGGCAGAACATGAATGTCCGGCTGGTGGGGGCCAAGTACCTCGTTGGATTTCGAGCTTCTATCCTGCGCACGCTCTTTGTGCCCTATCCCTACCTTCATGTGAGCTACCCGCAAGAAATTTCTAGCGTAGAATTACGCCAGACGCAACGAGTCACGGTTCGCACCGTTTGTGCTGTGAAAAACGAGACACTCCTCAGCGCCGAACCTATCCCAGCCATGATAGTTGATCTCAGCATCGGGGGTGCTCTGGTGGAGTCCCCTGAACCACTGGGCCTCATAGGAGAGACCGTTGCCATTGTGACCCGTCTCTTGGTCGCCAAAATGGAATGGTACGTGTCTTTGCCAGGGATTATTCGTAGCGTCCAGCATCTTGAGAAAGCCTCACCACCCTTGTATCAATATGGCGTCGAGTTTCAAGCCATGAAACCTGATATTTCCTTGATATTGCACGGGTTCGTTCATGAACGTGTAGCGATTTCCCTCACCGGCATGGCTTGATTCCAACACGATGCCTGTTCTCCTCTCCTGCACAATATGGGCAGCGCAGCAATGGATTTAACCCATGCCATCAAAACACACGCAACCTGGAAACTGAGGCTGAGGGTCGTAATCCAAAAGAAAGAGACACTCGATGTGGTGATACTATCAGCAGATAATCAGTGTCCACTGGGTCGGTGGTACACCATCAGGCAAAAAGAAAGTACGTTATGCTACCCACCTATCTCCTATGTCTTGAGAAACATAAGGCATTTCATCAATATGTTGGAGCGATTGCCAAGGCTTGCAATGCAGGACAGTATACGGAGGCAGAGGAACAGCTCGCGAGTGCTGAGCATCTGAAACGGTCTCGGGAGTTACGCGCTGCCATCCGAGCTTTTCAGCAAGAATCCAGACAACCACAATCAACCACACGTTTCTTGTAGGGCGCTGCGTACTCGAACCCAATCGAAAGCAGTGCCTGGATCGGTTTTACGATCGGGCGCAACGTCACAGTGGCCCACGATGTTATCAGGCACAATATCGGGATACGTCGCCATCAGGCTTTTCAGCGTCGTCAGTAACACGGTGTATTGTTCCTCCGTGTACGCGATGGTATCACTGCCCTCTAGCTCTATCCCTAGCGAGAAATCATTACAGCGGGCACGTCCTTTCCAACAGGAAACCCCAGCGTGCCACGCCCTGCCCAGAAAGGAAACATATTGGATCAGGCTACCATCTCTGCGTATCAGCAGGTGCGCCGAAACACGCACACCTTCTAGCGATGCAAAATAGGGGTGGGCCACACAGGGCAAACGGTTGGTAAACAAAGCATCAATCCACGGCCCACCGTATTGCCCAGGGGGGAGGCTGATGTTGTGGACAACCACCAGATCCACCACAACCCCTACGGGTCGTGCATCCCAGTTGGGGGACTCCACGCGCTGTGCCTCGTGAAGCCAACCATCGTCGTCGATCGTAAACGGGTTCATCAAGATCTCCGAGAAATCCCTTTGGGATCGCAGGGGGAGCGTTGCACGGGTGGCGCACACTGTCAAGAGCGGGTAAGCTGTCCTACGGCGTTGCGTAGGTACAATCGCGCAATGCTTCTCCTGACCCTCCCCTCATCCCGTGACGAATGCTCCTCATGTCCAAGACAGGCAAGAAAAATCTTTTAAAAAATAAAGATATACCCCACGTCAAACCAGAACCCAGCAAGCGCAATACCAACAAAAAAGTCCTCGGTCACAAGCTCACCCTGCGCACGACGCTTCTGAGTGATTATGCCAATGTCAGGAAGATCATGGATCAGGTCTATGCCAATCTCGGTGGCGCTTGGACGGAAGAACAATTCTCTTCGCAGATTGCCAGATTTCCTGAGGGTCAGCTCTGTATCGAGGACAATGGAAAGGTCGTCGCCGCAGCCATTAGTTTCATTGTCGACTACAAACGGTGGGGTGATAGGCATACCTATAAGGAAATTACAGGCGATGGTTTTCTGACCACCCACGATCCGAACGGCGACACCCTGTACGGCGCAGATATCTTTGTGGATCCCGACTACCGAGATATGCGGTTGGGCAGACGTCTGTATGATGCACGCAAGAATCTCTGCGAACGCATGAATTTGCGTGCCATTGTTGCGGGGGGACGCATTCCAGGTTATCAGAAGTATTCTGACAAACTGACGCCGCTGCAATACATTGAGCATGTAAAAAACAAAGAAATCTACGACCCGATTCTGTCATTTCAGCTCGCCAATGATTTCCATGTTCGTAGGATTATCACAGACTACGAACCGAATGATCAAGATTCGCGTGCCTATGCTACGCTATTGGAATGGATTAATATTTACTACGAGGAAAAGAACAAACCGCTTGGTACCGCAAAAACCGTGGTGCGGGTCGGTGCTGTACAATGGCAGATGCGTGCGGTCAATTCCTTCGCGGAGTTCCGCCAGCAAGTAGAGTATTTCGTGGATGCGGTGGCTGGTTATAAATCAGACTTTTGTCTTTTTCCAGAGTTTTTTTCTGCACCGCTGATGGCACAATTCAAGCAAACCAGTGCTGCACAGAATATCCGCGATCTTTCCAGCTATACCGAACAGATCCGCGAGGAACTGATACGACTCGCATTGGCGTATAATATCAATATTATCGCGGGCAGCCTCCCAGAATACCGAGAACATACATTATACAATGTGTCGTTCCTGTGTCGACGCGATGGCACCTGGGAGGCTCAGTACAAACTCCACGTCACCCCTGACGAGAAATCCTATTGGGGTGTCAAAGGAGGAGACGAACTCAAAGTCTTTGATACCGATGTGGGTCGTATTGGGATTCTGATTTGCTACGATGTGGAGTTCCCTGAATTGCCACGCCTACTGGCCGATCAGGGCATGACTCTACTGTTTGTCCCTTATTGGACGGATACCAAGAACTCCTACCTACGGGTACGTCGCTGTGCACAGGCACGCGCCATTGAGAACGAGTGTTATGTGATCATTACCGGCAGCACCGGCAATCTGCCCAATGTCGAAAATATGGACATCCAATACTCACAAGCGGCGATTTTCACACCCTCTGATTTTGCTTTCCCACACGATGCCATCGCTGCCGAGTCTACTCCTAATACGGAAATGACCCTCATTGCTGACCTCGACATTGAGGCGCTTAAAGAAATGCGTGTACAAGGCAGTGTGCGCAATTTCCGTGATCGTCGCCTAGATTTATATCATCTGCGATGGATTAGGCGCTAATCCAAATCTCTATCGCCTTCCCCTTTGGCGCAGCGTGTACCCGCTCGCAAGGTTCAAAGGGCGCAGATCCTTGTGATAGCATATCGGCTTATCCATTCAAATCAAACAAGGCAGGATTCTTATGGCAGATATTGAAGCATTGATCGATCCGAAGGATGTCAAGCCATCCCATTCGGCCCACTCAGTCAGTGCGACCGTTTCCCTTCCGAAAGGGTCGGCACACCTCGATTGGGGAATGAAAAACCGACTGTCGAGGATCATCAACCCCGATACCGGTCGAACGGTGATGCTAGCCGTGGATCACGGGTACTTTCAAGGCCCCACTTCCGGCCTGGAGGTGGTGGAAGATACCCTCAAACCCCTCATACAACACGCAGACTGCCTCATGCTCACCCGTGGGATTTTGCGAAGTTCTGTCAGTCCAAGCACCCAACTGCCTGTTGTTTTGCGCGTTTCTGGTGGCAACAGCGTCCTAGGAGACGACCTCTCCAACGAAACCTGGAACGTAAGCGTCGAAGACTGCGTGCGCCTGAACATCGCAGGCATGGCGTTGTCGATCTACGTCGGCGGCAAATACGAGCACCAAACGTTGGCTGCTTTCTCGCGTTTGATCGATGCAGGATACCAGTGGGGCATCCCCGTGCTCGCGGTGACTGCCGTAGGCAGAGAAATGGTACGGGATGCGCGGTATCTCGGCCTTGCATCGAGAATCGCCGCAGAAATGGGCGCGAACTTGGTCAAAACCTACTACTGCGAAAACTTTGAACGGGTCACAACAACCTGTCCTGTCCCCATCGTCATGGCGGGCGGGAAAAAGATCCCAGAACGGGATGCCCTGACCATGGCATACCGTGCCATCCAGGGGGGGGGCTGTGGGTGTGGACATGGGACGGAATATCTTTCAGTCCGATTGTCCGGTGGGGATGATGAAGGCGGTTCGGGCAGTCGTCCATGACAACGCCCCCCCCGAAGTAGCCTTAGGTCTCTACGAGGACGAGAAAAAGACCCACGCAGACTCATCACAGATTGCATAGGAAACCTGTCCATGCGTGTGGCCATGTACTACAACAACAGCGACGTCAGGATAGAGCAGAGGGACATCCCGCCCATCCATGTCGATGAGCTTCTCGTCAAAATCCTGGCGAGCGGCATCTGCGGCAGCGACGTCCTCGAATGGTACCGAGTGCCTAAGGCACCCCGCGTGCTAGGACACGAAATCGCCGGAGAGATCGCCGAAGTCGGCCCCCAGGTGGAAGGTTGGAAAAAAGGCGACCGCGTGTTTGTGTCGCACCATGTGCCTTGCAATATGTGTAGGTATTGCCTGGCAGATCATCCGAGGAGCACATGGAGCGAAGCGTAGTGCGACGAGCCCCGCGTAGCCGTGAGGGCCGTACGTTTTGTCGATGTCCGCAGCCGTATCGCGGGCTGAGACAAAACGTAAGGCAACCGAGCACGGCGTAAAGCCATTT
>CAIJYR010000007.1 GCA_903824965.1 uncultured Thiotrichales bacterium | reverse complement strand
CTTTCACGGAAGGCGGCACGATGGGTTCGACCTTCGCAGCGACCGGAGCGGCATCTTTCACGGAAGGCGGCACGATCGGATCAACCTTTGCGGCGACCGGAGCGGCATCTTTCACGGAAGGCGACGCGATCGGATCAACCTTTGCGGCGACCGGAGCGGCATCTTTCACGGAAGGCGGCACGATGGGATCAACCTTTGCGGCGACCAGAGCGGCATCTTTCACGGAAGGCGGCACGATGGGTTCGACCTTCGCAGCGACCGGAGCAGCATCTTTCACGGAAGGCGGCACGATGGGTTCGACCTTCGCGGCGACCGGAGCGGCATCTTTCACAGCAGGAACCGGATCGATACTCTTTGAGGTCAGAAATGGCAACGGTGCTCCGAGAGCTGACACAGAGGTTAGAACTCCCTCCGCCTTTTTCTCCTCAGGAGGTTTGGGCTTTTTGCCATCCTCAATGAGCTTCGTGGCCTCTTCTCTCATGCTTTTCAACATCTGCTCTTTTTCAGATTTGGTGACGGCAGGATCCTTGTTCTGGCCAGAAGACACCATGGACATCAGATCTTTGACACCTTCAGAAAGGGGCGCTGATGCTGCTGGAGACGCTGCAAACATCGTCGGCCCCTTCGCGGGGGGAACAGCAGGTTTCGCACCAAAATCCGGTTTGCTAAATACCTGCGTAGCCATCATATCCACGGACGCAGCGCCTCCCTTTGCTGCCCCCTGGGATGGCTGAGCATTCGCGTGGCTTTCAGGCTTCCCGTTAAGCGCGGCGTTTTTCATTTTGTCGTTCAGTTGTTGTTGCAAAACCCCATCCAGTGCTTTCTCCATTGGGGTCTTCTCCGGCACACTGCCTGGAGCGGTAGAGCCTTTTGTGGTCTCTTGCGCTGATTTCCGAGAATCAGTCAACGTCGTTTTGTCATCTTTGCTCATGTGCGCTTCTCGTAATGTAGTGTATCGTCATACCAAAAAGAGAATTCATTTCAAGGTAACGAACAGACGCTGACCACTTCGTTCCACATCCAAAAGGATGGTGCTTGCCTGTGCGGTGGACGTAATGGCTTGGTTCAGATCCGCATTGGAGGAAATCGGCGAACCGTTGATTGCCAATACCACATCGTTGGTCTTCATACCCGCTACATCGGCCTGCAAGCCAGGATCCAGTTCTAAGACTACGGCACCCGATTTGCCTTTCAGAGCGGCATCCTTGGCGACCATGGCCGCCGTAATCGGCTGTAATTCCATACCCTGCCACTCAAATTCAGCGGGTGGCTTAGGGGCGGCGGTTTTGGCAGCTGCCGCCTGTGCTCCTGGCTGTGCTCCTGGCTGGGCTCCTGTCTGTGCTCCTGCATCGGGAGGGATTGTGGTTGCCACAGGGACGACAGCGGCGACCGTTTGACCCATTCCACCCTGTACACAAGCGTAGGGAGATCGATTTCCTCCGAAACCTGGTCCAAATCCCACTGGCTGCATAGTTGATCCCGCCATGCACGGATACGTGGGAGCCGCAACCGGTTGCGCAACGGCAACGGTTGGCGCAGCCAACGTCACCGTTATTTCTTTACGCTCTCGGTTGCGCATCAACGCCAAACGAACCCGTTCCCCCGAGGACATGCCTGCCAACAAGGTTTGCAATTCTTCTGGAGTACGTACCCAACGCCCGTTGGCTTTGAAGATCAGGTCTCCCCCCGTCAGCCCACCTTGCTCGGCAGGCGAACCCGGATCTACCCGTATCACAAACGCACCGCCATCGAAAGGCGGTCGAAAGCGTTGAAGCAAATAAGCGTCCACTGGCTTCAAAACAGCCCCTAACGAATTGTCGGCAGCGGGGAGGAGGCCAACATTACGGGCACTGGCATCCGCTGCTGTGAACCCTAGCACCCCGCCAGGCTGGGTGTATTGGGCCATCAATTGGCCGTTGCTGAGGATTTGATGACAATTCTGGCACGCGCCCCGATCGGCATGGGGAGCAATCGAATTGGCAGGAATCGGCGGCGGTACTCTACGTACAGCGACTTGCTGAGTACCTCCCGGCAAAGTTACCCCTCTGCCTGCATCGGGCAACTGGATCACTTCGTTCAGAAAATCACGCACCGTATTCGCAGGTACGGCAAAACCCACCCCCGAAAATGCCTGGGTCGGAGAATAGATGGCCGTATTGATACCAATCACCTGGCCACTCGCCGATACCAAAGGCCCACCAGAGTTCCCCTGGTTGATGGCTGCGTCTGTTTGCACCAAATTGCTGTGAATCACCCCTTCGATGGTCACAGCCTTACGCAAACCAGAAACGATCCCCTTGCTCACCGTCTGATCCAAGCCAAACGGACAACCCACCGTAATAACCGGCTCACCGACTTGCAATTCGTCACTGTTGCCCAACGAAGCAACCTGGAGGGGTTGGTTGGCTTGAATCTTCAGGAGTACCAAATCACGGGCTGCATCTTGCTGTACCACTTCTGCAGGGTAGCGTTGGTTCCCCGTGGCGCTGAAGACCGTCACAAACACATTCTTCGAATTTTCGACCACATGATAATTGGAGACCACATAACCATCCGCCGTGACGATGACCCCCGATCCAAGCGTCTCTAGGGCAACCCCAGAATACGGGCTTGCAAAGGTTAGCGTTCCGTTACCCGGGGTTGGCTGGGCAGGATTGACAGGTGGTCTAGGGGCCACTGTATTGTTCTGTGTCGATACATTGACCACCGTGGGCAGCACATTGCGCACCACCGTGGCAAAGGAAGCCTCCCCAACCATTGGCCTGGGCACCGTCGTCGGTTCCCTCATTGGGCTTGCGGGCCAGGCAACCGGAGCGGCAGCCACCGCCATGGGTGCTTGTTGTGGTGCTTGAGGCGCATTCACCGCTGCACCTAGCCGGTTTTGTATCCGGTTTTGGTTTTGCGGAGCAAAAACCTCATGTGCATCAAAACCAATTTCGTCCAAAAAATAATTCAAGTACCAATAACTGCCCGCCAGAGTGAGGAAAGCCAACAGGCCGATCCAGTACAGGTATTTACGCATTCCTAAACCACACTCTGAACTCTGTTTGGAAAACATGGCGTCATCACTCGTCAGAGGGTGAAGAACTGTCCGTCATTTCGGGATCCATCGGCTCGCGGGGTGCTGCATCGCGCATTTTGGTCACGCCCGCCCCCAGTGCCACTATCCCGAGTAGGATCATCGCAAGCGGCACCAGTCCCCGAAGGAACTCCACCAGCGACCACCACCACGCAGACAACCCCCACAATCCAAGGGACAAACAGAGTAAGCCAAATATGATCGTAGCCACCAACCCCTCCCGTTCTTCAAACGCGATTAAGAGACGAAAGAGGAACTCTTTCGTCAGAAGATTTTGTCTCATGTGTCTTTTTCATCACCCGCAGTGCATACCCAAAGGTGAGAAGATTGCCCATGCCCACCAGGGTAAAGGGTGCTGTTGGCCCTATCCAGTCGAACAGCACACCACCGACTTGTAAGAAAAAGACGACGCCAATACAACCCACGGTGTTGAAAACTCCGAGCGTAGTACCTCGAATCCCCGGAGGCGATTGTTCGAGCACCACGATTTGGGACGCCATGATGGATCCTGCTTGCCCAATGCCAATCAGGGAAACGGGTAACAAGATCCACCACCGGAGTGGATTGAGAATCAAACCCAACGCCGCAAAACCGCACCCCGTCAAAAGCAACGAAGATGTCATGGCGACCACCGTGCCTTGTTTCTCTATCACCTTTCCCCAGACCGGTATCGCTAGCATGACCATACCCCCCATCACACCGATCACGACACCTGCTTGGGACGCTGCCTGTATGTGATCCATACCGGGAATCAGATCGGCAAAATAGATAAACCAGGTCATCAAAAACAACCCAACGACCGCCATATCATTGCGGGAGGTGAGTGCTGTCAGAAAACTCAGGGAGAGCCTTTTATCACGTTTCAACAGATCCCATAGAAGGTGCAACGGAAAAGAGGCATGTACCTCTTGTCGCCTCGACACCTCCACAAGCAAATGTCGTGCAAGCCAGGCACCCACCAAGGCAATGACCGCCACCAACACCATCATGGTTTTGAGTCCAAGATAATTCGGCATCTGCATCAAGACGGCATACACCAGACTCACACCAAAGGCCATCATAAATCCGACGTTGATCACCAATTTGCTTTGTGCACCTTTCTCTCCATAATCGCCTGCCAAGGCAATGGCCGTTGGCCAAATCAACGTAGTACCAAGCGACATGAGAATCCGAATGACGTAAAACACAAGCAGGGCACTGAGACCGAGTGCCATGGCGATCTCTTTGTCAAAGGGTGCGAAGAGCGCCATCACACCGGTGAACAGAAAACCGTACACCAGCAAAGGGACACGCCCTACCCGATCGGAGAGGTAGCCAAGATACCCCACCAAGAACAAATCCAGCACTTCGGAAATGACTTGAATATTGGCGTTGACAAAGCCCGCATTGTCACGCGCTAAACCCAGGATTTCCGAGAGGTACAAGGGCTGTAACGCAACAATCAGGGTCATCAAAATCATTACGACGGCCACTACCAGATAGAGGGCATTGTGGTGATGACGGCCTACAGACGGTTCATACCCCTCGGTCGGCACTTCGGCTGGTGCATCACACACCGCCGTATCCGTCGAAGGCTCTGTACCAGACCCACAGGGTTTCGAACACCCCCAACAACCCACTCGCTTGCTTGTCCGCAACATTTGGTGTACTCGCTCCTGCCGAAATCACGGAGTCGCGCAGGGTTTTGCGCCGTGCGCCCTGCGTGCCCTCCGTCGTTTATAGCTTCGTAGCCAGCGCAAAAATGCCAGGGATCTTCCAGCACTGATGGAACAAAACCGAAAGCAGACCGTATCCACTCGCCGCGAGGACCAAAAACGTCGAGGTACTAGCGAGGTACACACCCACCACGGGAAGGTACAAAGCAAAAAACGACAGTACCGTCCAGATCCAGAGTACCGTACCCTGTCTTGCATGAAACGCAACGTAAGCATCCTCTCGATTGAGGAGCAAGGGTACCAAACACAGCACCCCAAGATAGCTCAAGGCTGCCATGATTCTGCGCTGGACGGGGGGTAATTGGGTACTCATACGGCAACGATTATCCTCTCTAGCGCGGGTTTCTCACGGTTCGTTCGGTTCACAGCACACACAAGCATGTGGTGTGCAATCAGCTGACGGCTTCTTCGATTTCGTCTTCGGCGGCGGGTCGTTGCATGTAACTGTAGATACCAACCCCGACAGCGGCAGCAGCGGCAACCAGCAATAGCGGCCCCCATGCACCCAAGCCCAAACCCAACCCAAGACTGGTGCCGGAACCCGTCCAGATGGTGCCGCCTGCAAGACCTTTGGCGGTGGTGGCACTTTTTGCGCTCCCTACCAGCATCGTCTGTCCAGCGGCGGTTGCATTGCCATTTGCAAGCGCACCCTGTCCCGCCATGGCTCCTTTGCCTGCCATTGCCCCTTTCCCAGCACCCGCAGCCCCAGCAGCGCCGCCCTTCATGGCACCTGTAGCGGCAGCAGCGCCTTTGCCTGCACCAGCGCCCTCAACCTCCGCGACGCGGAAGCCCATCTGCTGCAAGCCCCCCCCTTTCGCAACCATACCCGCTGTGGCGGCCCCCTTGGTGGCTGCACCTCCCATGTAGGGATGGAGTACCAACCAGTTGTTGGCTGCCGCTGTCCCGACCGGACTTTGGCCCACCGTCACGGTTTTGCCGACCATGGAGGACAGCAAGCTCGTCTGGCGAGCACCCTCCAGTTTCAGGGCGACCATGCCTCCATTCGTACCACAGGCTGGCCCCGTGCAAGACATCGGGTGTAGAAACAGCCAATTGCCCAAGCCGTCTCCAGTTGCGACCGTCTTACCCACCACAAAGGACTGTCCGGACAACATCGGGACTTGCGCTGCTTGTGCTGCACCGCTGAGTTTCAACATTACTGTTTCTGAGGCCATTATCGTACTCCGCCTGTTGTTTGTTCGTGTGTTTGTTTCGTTTCAGTTCGCGCCCCGCACGGAGGGCGACAACAACTCTGCCGAGGAGCACATGGAGCGAAGCGTAGTGCGACGAGCCCCGCGTAGCCGTGAGGGCCGTACGTTTTGTCGATGTCCGCAGCCGTATCGCGGGCTGAGACAAAACGTAAGGCAACCGAGCACGGCGTAAAGCCATTTGT
>CAIJYR010000006.1 GCA_903824965.1 uncultured Thiotrichales bacterium | reverse complement strand
TGGCTTTACGCCGTGCTCGGTTGCCTTACGTTTTGTCTCAGCCCGCGATACGGCTGCGGACATCGACAAAACGTACGGCCCTCACGGCTACGCGGGGCTCGTCGCACTACGCTTCGCTCCATGTGCTCCTCGTTGGAACTACAGTACAAAGGACGAAAAATCTATGCGGTGGGTCATGGTGCCGCAGTCGATTGGATGCTAGACGGAAAGACCGTCACGGAATTGCGATCCAATTTTCTGCCCTCGGTGGAAGTCCCGCAAGTCACCGCAGAGGTTGTAGGGCGGGTGGATCCGGTGCTGCATCTTGCCTACCTCGCAACCGAAACCCAGACCGTGCGTGTTTGTGAAGCCTTGCATGGTTTTGTGCAGGGCTATGCGAACTGGATAGAAACGCAACTAGCCCAAACGAATATTCTGGATGCCGACGAGCACACAACCGCCGAACGCATGGTGGCACGCATGGTCACGACCCTCCAACGCATGTACCGTGGGGTCGCTTGCATTGCTCAATCGCCCAGGGTAGCGGAATCGTTTCGGATCGCCAATCGGGCCATGCTGGATCAAATGTGTCAAGTCGACCGGATGCGCGGCCATCCACGATCGGTCTCGGAATACCGCTGGCGTCCGTTTCAGTTGGCCTTTTTACTCACCGTCATGGAATCCGTCCTCCAGGAAGACCATGATTTTCGGGACGTCATTGATCTCATCTGGTTTCCTACCGGAGGCGGCAAAACCGAAGCCTATCTCGGCTTAATCGCCTTTCTCATTGTTTGGCGGCGTTTTACCTATGGGGCATCGGGCGGGGGCACCACCGTATTGATGCGTTATACGCTGCGTTTGCTGACAGCACAACAATACCTACGCGCAACCCGTATCATCTGCGCGTTAGAACTGATTCGACGGCAAACCCCTCTGCTGAATACGGGCGAACCCATCACCATTGGAATGTGGGTGGGTGCGGCGACCAGTCCGAACCGATATACAGAAGCACTCAAAATGGTGCAACGGGCCAGCGCAGGTCAATCTACCGTATTGCATCATCTTGTGCTCCATGCTTGTCCTTGGTGTGATAAGCCTTTCAGAGCACCCGAAAATTATATTGCCACACCAGAGGCGTTTTATTTCCGTTGTACGAACGATGCCTGTGATTTTGGACGCGTTGGGGGAGGGATTCTTCCTTGCAATGTTGTGGACGAGGCATTGTACCGAGAACCACCGACCTTGTTGGTCGCCACCATCGACAAAATGGCACGGTTGTCTTGGGAAGAACGTGCCCATGCGTTCTTTGGCACAAAGGGTAATCGTCCCCCTGAACTGGTGATCCAAGATGAATTGCATTTGATCGCCGGTGCACTCGGATCGGTGGCGGGCCTCTACGAAGCGGCTTTAGACACTGTTCTGCACATGCGAGGCGTTCGTCCAAAATACATTGCCTCTACAGCGACCATTCGCATGGCACAGGATCAAGTCAAGCGTCTGTATGGACGCGCCCTGGCGGTGTTTCCCCCTCCTGGCCTTTCTTGTGACGACAGTTACTTTGCTTGTACCATCCCCACCACAGAGCGTCCAGGTCGCATGTATGTGGGCTACTTGGCACAGATGTTGGATCGCAAGCATTGCATGGCGCCCTTGGTAGCTGCATTATTGGCTGCACCAGAGATACTGTTCTATGAACAACAGCAGCGTGATGAATTGCTGGAAGCTTGGTGGACGCAGGTGATTTATAATAACAGCTTAAAAGATGTGGGCAGCAGCCACAATGCTTTTCATCTCGGTGTTCGCGACGCCCTTCTGCAACTGAGTGAAGAATACAAAAGACACGGACGAACCCTTTCACGCACCTTCCCGCGTATTGCGCAATTGACCAGCATTTCTAGTGTCGAGGAAAATGCAAAGACTTTTTCACGTCTTGAAAAGATACGAGGAGATGTCGATTGCCTAGATGCAGTGCTGGCCACCAACATGATTTCCGTCGGGTTGGATATCACGCGCCTTGCCTTGATGATTATCAACGGCCAGCCTTTGACGAGTGCAGAGTACATTCAGGCCAGTAGCAGGGTAGGGCGAGGAGAAGTACCCGGGTTGGTGTTTGCCAATTTCTATCGAGACCAGGCGCGTAGTTTATCGCATTACGAAAATTTCCGACCCTACCATGATGCGTTCTATCGTTTTGTAGAACCAACCAGTGTGACACCGTACACCTACCAAGCCCGTACCCGTGCTTTACATGCGGCGCTGGTGATTGCGATTCGCCATGCGGGGCCGTCGCTGCTGTGTAACACACAAGCGGGGCAGTTTGATCCTGCAAGCGCCTATGTGCAGCAGGTCGTTCGGGTACTCAAAAAACGCTGCCTAGCAGCCGATCCCGATCGTGCCCACGAAACCCATGCACACCTCGATCGGTTGGTCGAACAATGGCGAACCGAAACGATCTATTGCACCGAACACAAAAGGCAGCTTAACTAACCCAAGTTGCCACCTATCAGGCGACGAAGACCGCATAAGAAATATGATATTTCAGGCTGCGAATTGAAAGCTGTGAGCCAGGACAAACAGAAATGCTTTTAATTCAAAACCAGCACTGGTAACTGCATGAATC
>CAIJYR010000005.1 GCA_903824965.1 uncultured Thiotrichales bacterium | reverse complement strand
GTACGTATCGTCCAATGGTGGATTCGCAGCAGCCATCCCAGGCGTAGCACTGCCGACTAACCATACTTCCAATGTGGCCGGATTGACCTACACCTATACCAGTGCCACGGCTGCATCGATCATTGTCACTCTTGGAACCCTTGGAAACGCTGCCATTGATGGCAAGTTTATCGGCGTCATTGGTGCTGTAAACGCCGATGGGACAGTCAGCTGGACGTGTGGAACCACCGCCGCAGCTAACAGCGTTGCTGTCGCTGCAACCACCACCATGTACCACTACCTGCCAACCGCCTGTCAGAATTAATCGCTCTGTTGCTTTGGCAGCGTATCAACCACCCCCGCTTTCAGGCGGGGGTTTTTTTGCACACAAGAACTGCGAGAACCACGGTTATGCTCCAACGTATGGTAACGATGCTTTTTATAGGTTGTTTTTGCGCGACTTCTTATGCACTTACCGATGAGCAAAGTGCAGAAAGTGCGGCGCAGCAATACATAGCACAAATGTCTGCCCGTTGTGGGAAGTCAGTCTTCCTCAAGCAAAAGGACGAACTTTGGGAGCTTGTTGGGAACATCGTAGTAACGTGCTGTCATGAGCCACCCGTTCTTTCCAATACACCGAATGGCCGCACCTGGGAAGGTGCTGTCGAAGTTTCTAGCCCTGAATACCGCGAATATAGCGTAGGATCATGGTCTGGCTGGGGAGAATCAGACACCCCTTTGCTCTTGATGGTCTATCAACAAAAGGGACGCTGGCACGCAGAAGAACTCGAAAAGACCTCCTGCGCAGATGTGGCCGCGCTAGGTTCTCCTCAACAAACTGGCGGGTCTTTTCCGAGTGGCTGGTTATTTTCCGATTCGGGCACTAGACTGCTGACGCTCGCTGACGTTAGCAACCTGTCTGCGGAACAACTCTGGGTAGCCAAGAACGAGATTTATGCGAGGCACGGGTTTATTTTCAAAACAAAAAAAGGCCAAGCCTATGCAGCCTCTTTGGGCGATCGGTACCACCCGGAAACAGAATCCCCCATCCTGAATGCAACCGAACAGAAGAATGTTTCGTTTCTGCAATACCTGCTGGATCACCACGGCAATACACGCCAATAATGTCACTGTGCAGAAATCCAAAAATACCTGCAAGCAATATTTTAGCCTTTGATAAACCCCTTCCCCAAGGGAAGGGGCTGGGGGATGGGGGTTTTTGATCTGGATCTGGATCTGGATCTGGATCTGGATCTGGATCTGGATAAGATCAAGTCAAACCCAGCCCCCTTTTTCTTTTTAGTACAAAGTCAAAACCCCCTCCGGCTGTTTGGAGAGGGTTTTATTGCTCAAACAGCCCCCTAAAACGACTCAAACCCATCAGGCAGATCCTTAGCTTTGACCGTCACCACACCCTTTGGCACACCCTTGCCGAGCGGACGCTGTGCTGGTACTCTGGCGGCTTGGGTGTAGGCCTTCTTGTGGGATCCCCGTTGTTCGGCAATCTGAAAGAACGATACCAACTCCTGAAGTTGCGCCACTTGTGCGCCCAGTTCCTCCGCCGTGGCCGCCAACTCCTCTGCAGAACTCGCATTGTTCTGGGTCAGTTGTGACATTTGACTCATGGCATTGTTGATTTGACCCACCCCACCAGACTGCTCCTTCGAGGCAGCCGCAATGTCCTGCACCAACTCTGAAGTCTTCGCAATGGAAGGCACAATCTCCCCAAGGAGGTTGCCCGCTTTTTCCGCAAGGCGCACACTGCCCGTTGCCAATTCACCAATCTCCCTCGCAGCGACTTGGCTCCGTTCAGCGAGTTTACGTACTTCGGCGGCCACCACCGCAAAGCCCTTGCCGTGTTCACCCGCTCTCGCAGCTTCAATGGCCGCATTCAGGGCTAAAAGGTTAGTCTGGTAGGCAATGTCATCAATGATGCTGATCTTCTTCGCGATCTGCTTCATGGCATCCACCGTTCCACCGACTGCACTCCCTCCTTCACGGGCCTGTGCTGTAGCCTGGGTTGCCTTCTCGTTCGTGATCTTGGCGTTTTCGGCATTTTGCGTGATGGAGGCACTCATTTCTTCGACGGCGGCACTCGTCTCCTCGACGCTTGCGGCCTGCTCACTGGTCGCTTGGCTGAGGGATTGTGCAGTGGCCTCCACCTGGGTGGCGGCGTTGGCAAGTTCCGTGCTTGTGTGATGAACCTCCCCAATGGTATGTGCCAACTTGACCACAGTGTTGTTCACAGCGTCGCGCAGTTCACTCAATCGCCCTTGGCATGTTGCATTCACCTGTTGGCCCAAGTCGCCTTTCTCTGCGGCAGCCATGACCCGCACGATCTCTTCAATGGCAGTGGCGAGTTGGGTTACGGTGTTATTGACCGAATCACGCAATTGGCCCAGCATCCCTTGGTACTGTTTCTCGATGCGCTGAGACAGATCTCCTTTCTCCAGGGCTGCCATGACGTCTATCACCTCTGTCACAGGGCCGACCACAGCATCCAGCGTGGTATTGACGCCTTCCACAATGCGTCGATAGTCACCCTGGTGGCGCGTTGCATCGGCACGTACCGTCAGACGTCCTTCTGCGCCTGCTTTGGCAAGGATGCCAGCATCGGCAACCAAGGCATTGACAGCATCAATGCAGGTATTGAGGTTGTTCTTGATGGTGTTGAAATCACCGTTGTACGTATCGGTGATCTTCGCAGGAATCGCACCCTTTGAAATGTTGTCCACGTAACGCGCCGCGACATTCAAGGGGCCAATCACGGCATCCAACGTTTCGTTCACGCCTTGCACGATCTTGCGGAAGTCGCCCTGGTGCTTTGAGGCGTCCGCACGGGTGGCAAGCTTCCCTTCCACCGCTGCCTTCGAGAGTACACCAGCATCGGCAACCAAGGCATTGACAGCATCAATGCACGTATTGAGGTTGTTCTTGATGGTGTTGAAATCACCGTTGTACGTATCGGTGATCTTCGCAGGAATCGCACCCTTCGAGATGTCATCGACGTAACGCGCAGCGACATTCAAGGGCCCAATCACTGCGTCTAAGGTATCATTCACTCCCTGAACAACCTTTCGGAAGTCGCCCTGGTGCTTGGAAGCATCGGCACGGGTGGCAAGCTTCCCTTCCACCGCCGCCTTCGAGAGTACACCAGCATCGGCAACCAAGGCATTGACGGCATCAATGC
>CAIJYR010000004.1 GCA_903824965.1 uncultured Thiotrichales bacterium | reverse complement strand
CAAATGGCTTTACGCCGTGCTCGGTTGCCTTACGTTTTGTCTCAGCCCGCGATACGGCTGCGGACATCGACAAAACGTACGGCCCTCACGGCTACGCGGGGCTCGTCGCACTACGCTTCGCTCCATGTGCTCCTCGATTGATCATAAACACCCTCCCGACACACCCACAGTACACCCTCTGGCAGATTGTCTTCTATTTTCTGCGTCTCGGCTCACTTGGTTTCGGTGGACCGGTTGCCCTGGTCGGTTACATGCATCGTGACCTGGTCGAGCAGCGTGGCTGGATCAGCGAAGCGGACTACAAGGAAGGACTCGCATTGGCGCAGATGGCACCCGGCCCGCTGGCTGCCCAACTTGCCATCTATCTCGGCTACGTTCATTACCACATCCTCGGTGCGACCCTCGTTGGCGTCGCTTTCGTCGTGCCCTCCTTCCTGATGGTGGTGGGCCTGGGCTGGGCGTATGTCGAGTTCGGCGGTCTGCAATGGATGCAGGCGGTGTTCTACGGGGTCGGCGCAGCGGTGATCGGCATCATTGCCATCAGTGCCTACAAGCTGACCAAGAAGAGCGTTGGCAAGGACAAACTCTTGTGGGCGATCTACCTCACGCTGGGCATCGTAACGTTCGTTACCGAATCAGAGATCGCCTGGCTGTTCATCGCTGCTGGCGTGTTGGTCTGGTTGTGGCGTGCACCACCAAAGAACTGGTTCCACAAGGGTGGGATGGCGGTCGTATTGCCGATGCAACTCCCCCATACCACGGGACTCGCCATGTCTTTCGATCCGACGCTGCTGACTCAGATCGGTCTCTTTTTTGCCAAGGCTGGAGCCTTTGTTTTCGGTTCTGGGCTTGCCATCGTCCCTTTCCTGTACGGAGGCGTTGTATCTGACTACCACTGGCTTAACGAAAAGCAGTTCGTTGATGCCGTTGCAGTGGCGATGATTACACCCGGGCCAGTCGTCATCACCGTGGGTTTCATCGGCTATCTCGTGGCGGGTCTACCCGGAGCCTGTGTCGCAGCCTTGGCAACCTTTCTGCCTTGTTATCTGTTTACGATTATTCCTGCACCTTATTTCAAGAAATACGGTAAGCTGCCTGGCATTGTCGCTTTCGTAGATGGTATTACGGCTGCAGCAGTCGGCGCGATTACCGGATCGGTCATCGTCATTGCCGAGCGTTCCATTGTTGACCTACCAACGGCATTGTTGGCGATCACCACCACGATCTTGCTGTGGAACTTCAAGAAGCTTCAAGAACCCGTCGTCATACTGGGAGCGGCAGCACTCGGTATGCTGCTGTTTCCCATGATTCGCCATTAAGCACATGTCAACCGTTTTCACTTACCAGATTTTTGTTCTTGACCAGCCATAGGTGGTTCTGAGGGTGTATTCAGAGTATTCTCCAGTTTGTGAACCAGTTTTTTACTGCGGTTTTTTAACCAAATGGCACCAGATGTCGCTGATCTAGCCATGGAGCATGCCGCCCACATCGAAGAGACTAAGAGAGGCAGCGCAATGGCTGTTCCTGCTGATCCACTCACCGTACCGCTAATGGCTATGGCAGTACCGCCCACTATTGTGATTAGAATACCCACAGATGCTGCTGAAGTAATACAAACAATACTCTCGAATTCGTCCTGAGACATAGGCGGAGAATCTATACCAAACCAATCATCATATATAGCAGATAGGCTAGATGGTTCAGAGATGTGATCCGAATTGGCTATTACCCGAAAAGGAATAATGAGTATTATAAATAAGACAATTGTGAGGCAGATTCTCTTGGTACACATGAGGTTGCTTCCATTTGCGCTGTGTGAGTTTATCTAAACCACCTCTGGTTTCAGCAATTGGGTGATGTAGGCTCTACCTAGAACTCAAAATTCCTTTTCATGGCTTCCTGTAGCCCTTTTGCCTGTTTCAGACTTTCCTTCAGAATCCGACGATCCAGGTCGTTCAGGTGATTCGGATCGATGCGGTTGTCGGGTTCATGACCCATTCGGTACTGGGCGCACTGGTGACGGAGACGCAAGCCCTGGAGAAGTTCAAAAGCCCGTATCCAAGCTTCTGTTGCCGCTTCGTCTTGGTGCCACAGGGCAGCGGATCGGCGGAGTCGGTGTACCGTATTGGTATCCGTCAGTCCAGCAGCCAGCGCAAAGATCCGTCCCGCGTCTACGAACAGGGCGCTACCATGGACTTTGAGATCCAAGGTGTGTGCCTGTGCGCCTGCACCATCTAGGGTGAAATCATGCAACAAGCCTCCAAGTCCGCCGATGGGTGGACGGTTGGCCAGGGCATTGTGGGTGAGGCGACGCAGAAACAGCCAGTTGGATTTGAGATAGTCGGTGAGCCACGCACGCAACTCGGTGACGAGGACGGCATTGCCGTACAGCGCACGAAAATCAAAAAAAATAGTCGCATTCAGCAACGTTGGCGCATCGCCACGCTGGATCCATGCAACGAAGGTCTCCTTCCACTCCGAAAGGGACAGACACCATCGCGGATTGCTCGCCATGATGTCGCCTTTGCACAGGGGAAATCCACAGCGATCCAATACTCCATTGACGCGCCGCGCTACCGGCAACAAACGCGCACGAAGCGCATTGCAATCTCCTCCTGGTGGATCGGGAAAGATGATAGCGTTGTCCTGATCGGTGAACAGGGTTTGTTCATAACGACCTTCTGAGCCGAGGGACATCCAACAAAGGGAAGTATCGTTACATTCGCCTGTGCATTCCAGTTGAAAGATACGCAAGGTCAACTGGTCATTGAGGGTAGAAATGAGGTTGGTGATTTGCTCGGACTCAACACCCTGATCCACCAAAGTAGCGGCAAAACGACGAATATCAGCCGCCGCTTGGATGAGGTCATCGAGCGAATTGGCCTCGTGCAGAAGCGTACTGAGCGGTGCAAGTCCAATGCGTTGCAGGGAAAAAAGGTCACGTCCGGAAATGACGCCCAGCAAGCGCCCTTCTTCCACCACGAGCACGTAATGAATGCGGTAACGCATCATAGCAAGTGCCGCTTCCCAGGCAGGCGCTTGGCGTGGCAGCGTCACCAAACGGGTGCTCATCACCTCGTGAATCGGCGAATCTAGGCTGATCCCCTGAACGTTGACCCGCAACAGATCATGAAGGGTAAACAAACCGAGTGGCCGTTGCGTAGGATCCGTCACGACCATGGCACCCGCTTCAGCAACGGACAGCGCAGAAAGGGCAACGCGGAGGACAGTCTCTGGTGGACAATGAATCGGTGGGCGGGACAACAATTCTGAGAGCGACGTATTCAGGAGTTGTGTGCTGGGGCTCGCATCCATGAACGTTGACCTGGAATGGCTATTGATAACGGTAACAGGAAGACCCCTTCCTCCTTCTGGTGGAAGGGGTTTACTCAGAACACACTTATGCTTTAATAGGCATGGATGCCGGTATGTTGTCGAACATAGAGTTCATCCCACATTTCCTCAGGACGACGCTCACGTCGGAACAGCAAAGAACCGAGAATGACCCCCAAGAATCCGATCGGAATGGAGATAATTCCAGGATTCTTCAGCGAGAACCAGGGCTTCTCCAATCCCATAATGCTGGTCGTATCGGTACCAAGGTTCGTCAGAATGGTCTGTGCTGCTTTTTTGGCATTTTCCTGGAGTGCTATATCCTTTTTGACTGCGCTTTGGGCGGCCTCGTCTACTGCCTTGGTAAGACTTGCGTTCAGCGTCGCGATCTTCGCATCTGCGGTTGTCACGATCTTTTCCTGCACCGGACGCACGAGTGTCGGGTAGGTCATGTTCGGAGACACCATCACCAAACCAATGGCCGTCACCGAACCGAGCACCATACCGAGTACGATGCCCACGGTGTTGGTTTTTTTCCAGTAGAGTGTGAGCAATACCGCAGGTAGATTAGAGGATGCAGCTACCGCAAAGGCCAACGCAACCAGGTGCGCAACATTCTGTCCTTTGGAGAGAATGCCCACGGTAATCGCTAAGGCACCCACCGCCAAAGAAGCAAGACGGGCAGCAATCACTTGCTCACGGGGAGTCGCCTGATCGCCCCGAATAACGCCCACATAGATGTCGTGGGCCATCGCAGAAGCTGCCGCCAAGACCAAACCAGCCACCACAGCCACAATGGTAGCAAAAGCAACGGCGGCGACAAAAGCAAGGAAGAGGTTACCCATCCAAGAATCAGGCCCCCCCAGTGCTTGCGCGAGCAAAGGGCCAGCCATGTTACCACCACGGTCAATGGCAGCAATGTTGGCTGATCCTACGTGCATGGCGGCACCCGTACCCAAAAACAAGGTCAGTACATAAAAACCACCAATGATGGCCATTGCCCAAATGACAGACAGTCGTGCATCCTTGGCTGTGGGAACCGTAAAGAAACGCATTAGAATATGTGGCATACCCGCTGTTCCAAAGACCAAGGCCATGCCGAGCGATATCTGATCCAAGGGATCTTTCAAAAACAGTCCTGGCTCTAGGTAGCGTTGTCCAAGCTCAGTGGCGGTCATGCTCATGCCTGCATCGCCCAACAGCTTTTTGACCTGCGCCTGAATGCCTGGATCGTTCACAACGTCCTGAAGATAGGCCGGTAAACTGAAGCCGTAGGGTGCCCAAACGAATGCGACCAGCAAAAGGGAGGCAGCGACCAACAGGACGGCCTTGACGATTTGTACCCATGTGGTGGCAATCATGCCCCCGAATACCACGTAGAGCATCATCAGAGCACCTACGCTGATCACTGAGGTCTCATAATCAATACCAATCAGGGTTTTGATAAGCACAGCACCACCTACCATCTGCGCCGTCAGATAAAAAGTAGAAACCGTGATGGTAGAGAGCGCAGCCACACTCTTGGAAATGCGAGGATGGTTACGAAACGCCAAGATATCACCAAGGGTATATTTGCCAATGTTGCGGCAAGGTTCTGCGATCAACAGCAAAACGGTAATGTAGGCAACCAACCAGCCTACCGAGTACATAAAGCCGTCATACCCGTAGAGTGAAATAAGGCCCGCAATGCCAAGAAAAGACGCAGCAGAAAGATAGTCGCCAGCGATGGCCCAACCGTTCTGTATGCCGGAGATAGAACGGCCCGCTGCATAGAATTCATGGGTTGTGTGGGTATGTTTGGCAGCCCAGTACGTAATGAACATCGTTATTGCGATAATGACGCCAAACACAACGAAAGTAAGCCACTTGTACTTCTCAGCCACAGCGCCCGTGGCGGTCAAAGACGGAACGGCTGCCAGAAGAACGGCAAGGCCCAATCCACCAAAGACGATTCCTTTGTTTACTCGTGTCATTGTTAAGCTCCAATCCTGTGTGCGCGTTCGACAATCGCTTGTGTCATTGCATCGAATGCAGTATTTGCCTTTCGAGAATACACCCAGGCAACACCCCACGCAACGATGAACTCTGATAACGCAAAAAGAATCCCAATGTTAACAACCCCCCAAACCTTGATTTTGAACAAAGAGGGGAAATAACCAGCGCCAACCGGAAGCAAGAAATAATAGAACACTGAGAACAACATCAACCCCCACAGGAAGCGAGATTTCTTTCTGTGCAGATCCTGAAAACCAGGATCCGCTTGAATGGCGCTCCAGTTCATCTTGCGTGATGACGATGACATAGGTATCTCTCTTGTAGTGTGTTTGTAGGTCTACGGTGGTATCTCCCTAGGAAGGCTCTCTTCACATCCCTGTAATAGAGACGCTACCATAGAACCTCTGTACTGAACAGTGCACGGGAAACGTGTCATGAGCCTGGTTGTCGACCAAAATCCCTTCCTCGCCGCCGTGAGGCCGTTTGATCGACTCGTGGAATTGGAGCGTGTGAAAGCACTCAAAGCAATGGATATTGCCTATTTCCAATCCGGTGAAGAACTAGTACGTCCCCGTACTTCTCCGGCATATCTCTACGTGATTCTGAAGGGGGTGGTAAGGGAAATAGCTGAGGATGGCAGCACGACCTATCTCTCGCGCCAAGACAGCTTCGACGGTGTCGGCCTGCTGGATGGGCGTACCCTGTGTCGCTTCACAGCCGAAGAAGAAGTGATCTGCTACCTGCTGCCCTGCAAGGTATTCCATGCACTGTGCGAAGCCAATCTGTCCTTTCGCGCCTATTATTCGGAAACGCTCTTGGCACGGGTTGCCATGCGCAGGGACGGTCAAGGCGCACAAGAAATCAATGCCTCTATGACGGCACGCATTGAAGAGATACCCCTTCACGCACCGCTCTACGCAGAGGCAACCACTCCCCTTTGGGAGGTGGTCGGCGTGATGCACAAGCACCGCACCAGCGCCGTATTGGTTCGCCGTGGCACGGAGACAGGCATTGCCACCCTCGCCGACTTGAGTAACGCAGTCATTGTTCTCGGCGTACCACGAACCGATCCAGTGGGTACTTACACGACCTTCTCGCTTGTCACCTTGGACGCCCAAGCACTCTTGTTCGATGCACTCTTATCGATGACCCAGCATGGCCTAAACCACCTCGTCATTACCCGAGGTTCCGAGATCATGGGCGTGTTAGGGCAGGTCGATCTCCTTTCCTTTTTCTCCAGCCATTCTTACCTCGTTACGCTCCAAATAGCCCGCGCAACGCACCTCACCGAACTACACCATGCTTCGACGGCGACCCTGGGGGTGATGCGGATGCTCTCCGATCGAGGTGTGAAAATGCGCAAAATCACCCGTTTGGTGGGTGAACTCGACCAACGGATCTTCCGCAAGATCTACGACATGATCGTTCCTGCCGATCGTGCCGATCGCGTTTGCTGGGTATGGATGGGGAGCGAGGGTCGTGCCGAACGGGTATTCAAGGGCCATGCAGACCATCTCCTGCTTCTACGCAACGACCTCGATGCGAGCGAACTGTCACACCTCTCCCATGCTTTTCGGGAGGCTGTCGAGTCGCTTGGGTATCCTCCCCACCGAGAACCTTTTCCGTGGGTAAAATCGGTCGCTTCTCTGTGGGAGGATCTCTACCAATGGCTCAACCATCAGACGCCCAGAAATCGTTTGAATCTGATGCTTTTCTCCGACGCCACGGCGGTTGCCGGAGAGACCGCCTTGCTAGAAGAAGTGCGTGAGGAATGGCTCAATCTGGTGCAGCACGATGCGGCGTACCTGGCTCTTCTCGCAAAGATCGCTCTTCGTTTTGAGACCCCTTTGTCCCTGTTTGCACACTTTACCCTGAAACAGGGGGTGCACCAGGATGCGTTGGACATCCAACAGGGTGGCATCTTTCCTATTGTCCATGGTGTGCGTGTCTTGGCTTTGCAGCAACACCTGAGGATGACCAATACCGCCGAGCGCATCCAGGCACTTGCCGAACGGCAGATATTGGAACCGCGATTGACGCAGGATTTGTTGGAAGCACTCGACTTCATGAACCAGTTACGTCTACAGTCAGGTTTTGCCAAAAGGGAGATGGGATTATCGCCTGATCACACTGTTCGACCATTCTCCCTGCCTAAGATGGATCAAGATTTGCTCCGAGATTCTTTCAAAGTAGTGAATGCCTTCAAAAAATTCCTAACTTTTCACTTTCACTTGGAGAGGCTCACGTGAGACTGCGTTTTCTTGACCGTCATCGGCTTCGTGACCCTAGCTACCGTTTTCTCTTTGATCACTACAAAGACAGTGAGTTGGTGGCGTTGGATACCGAACTCACCAGCCTTAATCTTGGCACTGCTGAGATCCTTTCCATCGGTGCAGTGCGACTACAGGGCAATCAAATCTTCTCTGGCGACGCATTGGATTTGCTGATTAAGCCGAACGGCCTCATCAGCAGGGAGAGTATTAAGGTGCATCATCTCCGTCATATAGACCTCGATCATGGCCTCGATCCGCGCGTAGCCATTGCCCATTTTCTCGAATTCATTGGGGCACGCCCTCTGGTGGGTTATTTTCTGCAGTTCGATATCGCTGTCCTCAACAAATATGTGCGCCCTTGGCTTGGTATTAGGATACCCAACCGTCAGATAGAAATCTCCAGCCTTTATCACCAGTATGTTTCGAGGCGATCTCCGACACAAGCGGTCGATTTGCGTTTTGGTTCTATTATACGAGATCTAGAGATTCCTCCCTTGGAAGCGCACAATGCACGATCCGATGCGATCATGACCGCCATGGCCTATATCAAACTTAACCAGGAACCAAAACCCCATCTACGTGGCGCCTCTTTTGGCTACGTTGGTGCATGACCCGTGATTTGTTCTCTCTTTGTCCTGTTTCTTCAAACTCCGATCACTGCCTGATGCTGATGTGAATGTGGTGCGCCACGCCCTGGTTTTGATCTGGTTCTAAAAAGCCAATTCTCCTCGTAGGATGCCAATGGCTTTCACACAAGCATCCATCACGGGATTGTAAGAAGCACTGTCGATGCGTAATTCCCCAACGATCGTATGCATTAGTGTTCGATCGTTTCTGTCAATACGCGCTTCAGCGCGGTAATAGGCACCATGCACCCATTCTTTACCCGTACCTGCTTGGTATTCCGTAGGGACGGCGCCACCACCAGCCTGAGTCAAGGCACGCTCCTCAACGTGGAGTGTACGCGCAATGGCAAGGGTGGTCAGTATGCCAGAGAGCCGTTCTGCTGGATTTGCGCTTGGGTAGAAATGTACCGATTGTCCCAGCTGGATTCTCTCGTACTCTGTTTCACCGACATAGCCAACCGCACGTAGATCGTGCTCACCTGCAGCGACCACCATCGCAAGCGGTTGATGCTGGCGCACCCAAATGGCGGTGCGTAACTCAATGGGCATATCACGAACGGTACCAGCCACGGGTGCCGTCACGGTCAGTTGATGAATGTCGGAAACAATAGCATCCCGCTCTAGGGTATGTTCCGCCAGGTTTTCGGTTAGAACTGTCACTTGATCGAGGTTTTTAATCCTAAGAGAAACCGCCGTCAGACGTGCAGTAGCCTCTTTCATGGAGGCAGTGGTGGTGACGAGTTTTGCGTTCAACGCTGGCGAGGACAGTCGGATCATCACATCGCCCACGTTGACGTGATCTCCATTGTGTACAAGCACCGCGTCCACCCATGCACCCTGGTGTGCGAAAACAATCTGCTGTGTCTGTTCTTCTAATAAGGCTGGGATATTGATCCCCGCTGACCATGGAAGACACAAGAGGATCATCACAAGCAGACCAATAGACAAGAGGGTGAGCCGTCCGCGAGAAGAGAAATGTTGACGATGTTCAAACATAAATAACCCAAGTTGCCACCTATCAGGCGACGAAGACCGCATAAGAAATATGATATTTCAGGCTGCGAATTGAAAGCTGTGAGCCAGGACAAACAGAAATGCTTTTAATTCAAAACCAGCACTGGTAACTGCATGAATCGT
>CAIJYR010000003.1 GCA_903824965.1 uncultured Thiotrichales bacterium | reverse complement strand
GGCGAGCCAGCGAAGTGGCGAGTCGTGGCGGACGCAGGGCGGCGCGGGCGCCGAAGGCACGGCATGTCGCCAATTTTTCGCTCCCGACGGCGACTGGGATGTCCCAGTCGGGTATCGCGAAAAATGGCGACTTCCCTGTCATTCGTCCCATCGAAAATTTATTATCATGAATCCATCCATACGCAATTTCTTTCACAAACAAGGGGGCTCGGTTGAAAATATTTCCTCCAATCTCCATGTGGGCGTTGGAAGCCACGGTTACTGAACCACCCTCGAAACGACACAGCATGATATGTGTATCAGAGAGAGGGTTTTTGCTATGTTCATAGTAAGTAACTGCCATCTCCAACGGATAAGAAACGCGCACGGTGATATCTTCTAGTCCGGTATGATCGGCAACGTTGATCAGTGTCTCCCTGGTCTGCTTAATGTTTGGAGCATTGCCATAAAACAATATCGTATTGTCTCGGCCTGATCCGCGTAGAATCGTGTTTGGATGAATTTGTACTTCACCATTCAACCGGTATTGTCCTGCAGGTAGATAAACGATCCCACCTCCTTGTTGTCCAACCTGATCCAACAACGCTTGTAAATGCGGCTGATCATCAGAAAAACTATCCCCTTTGACGCCATGCTCATGCGCAAGAAACAAACGTTGTGGAACAATAGGATTTTCTGTAATGGTCAGAAGAAGACCATGACTGAATCCATATATCCCCCCAGAATGATTATTTGCAAAAACCATATACTCCCCTGGCGCAATATTGCTGGGTATCCTAAACTGGATGCAATACTGTTCTGAGAAGCCATCTTCCTGTTGTTTAGTGACCAGTGGTAGTTCTACTGGTTCAGCACCCTCTGTTGTCAGTCGCAGAAAAACAGCATTTCCCACGGAAGGGTCGCTCAACATATTAAAACCATATATTCTATTCAATTCTCCTGGTCGGCTGACTGTTTTCAGCAGCCACCACCCGGCTATTCGGTTAGCGGTTCCAGGATTGCTCAAGCGATCCCTGTCCTGTAGGTACACAATCGTAGTCGCGTTTGGTGGAAAATGTTGACCAGCGCATTCCTGCGGTAACACCACCAATACAGAATATTCGCTGACGCTGAGAGGTTTTAGGACGCATGTGCGAGATTGTGGGGGAATCTCTGGTAAGCTGGCAGGGGTACCGTTGTATTGTTTGGACAAATCGCTCACTAGAGTACGTACTTGGCTGCGTTCTTCCAGTACCGTGCCTGGATAATGGACAATAACCTGCACCGTCTGTGGATTATACCCTCCCCCAGTAATCACCATCGTATATCCTAGTGGGGTGTCCGAAACGTGAACGATGTAGGGTGCATCATTTCCCTGTCCACGAGATTGGGCTGCCGAAAAAATCAGCAAGAAACAAACAAGGAACCGGCTGAATAATAATTGCATTTCATCCATGTCTCCGAGAAACCCTGTCCTTCAGGGTTTTGATGAAAGGAGACGGCTTGAGGGAGCCGTCTGTCTACCGATGCCGGTCTTTCCCGGCTGTCAGCCCGATCGGGCCTAATGACAAGCTGTATCACGACGATCACAAATTGTTGTGGGCACCATCGCACAGTGCACCGTCTTCACTGTGTTTACAAGCACAAAAATAAACCGTGCCTGTTTCCGTGGCTTTGTATTCAACCGGCTTGAATTCTGTACTGTGATGGCTGCCATCACAGAATGGCTGTGTTGCACTTTTTCCACAAGAACACCACCAATAACTTTTTCCGGCTTCAACATCGACGGCGCAGGGGGTTTTTTGGGCAATGACGGGTTCGGCCATGGAGTGGCTCCTTTGTTGTTGGACACAGCGCCAGATACTAGCAACAACTGCCTCGTAAGTCAAAGCAAATCAACAGGATCCACGTCAAGTGACCAATGCAATGACCGCCGACCAGCAGCAAGGGTTTCGAGGGCAGGTGTCCAGGGATGCAGTACGCGCTGTAGATCAGTCCGACGCTCCGATTGTAAGAGCAACTGTGCGCGGTAACGACCCACGCGACGCTCCATCGGACTCGGCATGGGGCCGTTGATCTCCACAGAACCATTCTGCACCAAGGCGGTCGCTTGTGCTTTTGCCTTGTGCAAAAACGCCATTGATACCTCCCGATCCGCTGACTCTGCACGCAATAGCGCGAGCGCACTGTACGGCGGCCATCCCGTAATCGCACGTTCCGCCAATGCCTCCTTCGCAAAAGCAGGGTAGCCCCCGCCAAGCAGCGTATGCAGGGTAGGGTGATCGGGGCTGCGGGTTTGTAACAATACCTGACCCAGTTTCTCCGCACGGCCAGCCCGTCCCGATACCTGCACCAACAATTGGGCAAAACGCTCCGTATCACGAAAATCCGGGCCAAACAGCCCCCGATCCGCGTGCACCACCACCACCAGCGTCACTTGTGGGAAATCGTGCCCCTTCGCAACCATCTGTGTGCCGATCAAAATCCTCGCCTGACCACTGTGAACCTCTTCCAGCAAACGCTCCATCTCACCGCGTCGACTGGTGCTGTCCCTGTCAATCCGCACGAGCGGATACGCCGGAAAACGTTTGATCAGTGCGTCTTCCAGCCGTTCGGTTCCAGCACCCACCGGATGCAAAGTCACCTTGCCGCACCCTGGGCATGTTCGTGGCGCTTGCGTTTGTGTACCGCAGTGGTGACAGCGCAGTTGCCATTCTCTTCGATGAAAGGTCATCCGTGCATCGCAGCGCCGACACTCGGAAGACCAGGCGCATTCATCACATCGCAAGACCGGTGCGTACCCTCGGCGATTCAGGAAGATCAACACCTGTTCATCGCGTTCTAGGTGTTCTTTCACAATGTTCAGCAAGACTTCGGCAAGCCCGTGGTACAGCGTTTGGTTCCGCAGATCCACCAGTCGGACGACGGGTGGCTGTGCCGCACCTGCGCGTTGTTGTAGGCGTAAAAGGCGGAAGCGCCCAAGTTCGACGTTGTGCAGGCTTTCGAGCGTAGGTGTTGCTGATCCGAGTAGGATGGGGATTTTCGAGCGTTGGGCACGCACCAGGGCCAGATCGCGGGCGTGGTAGCGAAATCCTTCCCATTGCTTGAAGGAGAGATCGTGTTCTTCGTCGATTACGATGATTCCAAGCCGTGGCAAGGGCGTGAAGAGGGCAGAGCGTGTGCCGATGACAACCGATACTGTGCCGTCGGCGGCGGCACGCCATGCGGCGTATCGTGCAGCATCGGTGAGTCCTGAGTGTAATGCGGCGAGGGGTACTGCAAGACGCCGACGAAAGCGATCCAGTAGTTGTGGTGTCAGTCCGATTTCGGGCACCAAGATGAGGGCTTGTTGTCCTTGCGCGATTTTCTCGCGCACGATTTCCATGTAGACCTCGGTTTTGCCGCTGCCGGTGACGCCTTCCAGGAGAAAGCACTGAAAGCCGCGTGACTCCCTGACTGCATCGACGACCGTTTGCTGGTCGCTGCTGAGGCGTGGGCCTGGCTCGGCTAGGCTGGGGGCGGGTAGGAGGGATTCGGTGGTGGTGTTGTGATGCTGTGTGCGCGTGCGCTTGCTTGGTTTCTTTTGGGCGCGAAGAGGGGCGGGTAGGGCGGTGAAAAGTACGTCCCCGATGGGGTGGTGGTAATACTCGGCGGCCCAGCGTAACAGCGAGAACAGTTCGGGTGGAAAGACGGGGGTGGTGTCGAGCAATTCGAGTGCGTGGAGCAAAGGGGTTTGGATGCGTGGTTCGGTTGCGGTCGCGAGCAATATTCCGATCCGCTTGGTACGTCCGAAGGGGATCAGCAGACGCACGCCGGGCACGAGCAACGTACAGTCCACGCCGAGGGGGGGGTGATAATCAAAATCCTGGCGAAGAGGGATGGGGGGGGATACTACTGCGATCTGCAATACGAGGATCATGCGTGTGTTTTGACTTTAGACGCAGCCCCTCCCCGTGAGGGGAGGGGTTTGGGGAGGGGTGGAGGCTGGTTTGACTTGATCTTGCCTCTTGATCTTGCCAATCGTTTCTTATGTATTCTTTGATAGATATTCCGTCCAGTCAATCGGTTTTGGTGGCCAATCGTCTTGATTCCAACCAGCAGCGCGTAGATTCTTAAGGTAGTTATCTACCACATCATCATTATGAAACTTCCGAAAATGATCGCCTGGTTTGATATTTAGATCATTTGGTAAGTCGGCAGTGTCCTTCTGATATTCTTTCAACAAGAAACGGATGAATCGGAACAGGTGAACGCTGGCGGCCTCGATTGGCTGTGCCACAAAGGGTTCGTCAGCAAGTTCCTTGAGCATTCGATATGGGAACCACTCCTCATCGAATAACTCCGCCAACTCTTTGTCGTTTCCTGCTGCGGTTTCCCATGCAGTGACTATCTGTTTTGGGTTGAAGATCGGATTGAAACAACTCACCAGATAGGCAACGGACTGCGACCAGAGGAGAAAAATTTCTAATAGTAGCGTATATTCCTCTATAGTGAGACATGTTAGAAAATCTCGTTCCATGAGCCAGCAGAGAACCTGAACAAGAGTTATCTTCCGTTCTAGAACAGCAGAATCCAAGCGAATAGCCAGATTCAGATCAATGGATGGATTCATACCCATCCACTCATCCAGATTCGAAACCAGAGAACGATTCTTCGCCCGAGCGCGATCCAAAACAGAATCTGAAATGTAAGTCTGAAGAAGTTCATCATAGCGAGGATGATCCAAAACAATTCTCCGATCCGACACAGAATACTGACTTAGTTCTAACTTTATCGCACGTTCCAGAACTAGATTATATTCTATATGCATTAACAGATACAAAGGCGATCTAACTAACAGAACGCTAGCAATCAATCCCTTGGTATTCCAAAACAATTCTAGCAATAAGCGTCTTTCATGATGATTTCTATTTATTAGGAATGAGAGTGGTGCTGGATACAACTGGTTGTAGAGAAAATAGTGTCGATGTGAGAGATTATTGATAATGTTTGCCCCAACCTCATTGAACATCCCGTGACAATCCAACGCCCAGAACAGGTTCTGTAGTTTCTCTCTTGGCGTACACCATCTTTTATAAACCTCAGCCTCGCCCATGTTTTTCCACTGTGTTTCTAACCAAGAGCGAGGGAAGTAAGAAAATAACACGAGTGGCCACTTTGCTTTCTCATCGGATGGCAAATCGCGGAATGTTTCAGACATAAACGTAGGAACCGTTTCGGGCCAAACATTCCATTGATTTGTGATTATCTTTAGTGCATCACCCCAATTGTTATTCTCTTCTTGAGCAGCCTGTTGCCAGAAGCGTTTCCACAGTTGCTGACGAACTGGATCGGTGAGCGTGTGTGTACCCTCGGAAAAAAGGCGATGAAGAAATACCCACTGTGTTGGAGTTATTTTTGAATCTGTTTCTAGCCATGTATCTCTGAGCAGCCGTTCTTGGTATTTCTTCGACTCTTCGATGGATTGAATACCAAAGAAATGGATGCCAACAGGGTGCCATTCCTCCTGTTGTACTCTAGAAAGTAACTCTTGATTCACGTATTCGCTTCTCTCCTCATACTCCTGTTCCTTCAGTTCTCGTGTGAGGTAGGATGTGGCCAGAAACTCCTGAAAAGAAAGATGGGAGAATTGAATCACATCCTTTTCTGGCTCAACGAGCAGACCTGTGCGAGCCAGGAAATAATCCACGAGCGCCTTGGCCTGATCGGGTCGATAGTGCATGTCGGAAGCTGCCCATTCTTCCAATTTCTTTTCAAACTCATCACGCTTGATTTGGAGGTGAAAGGGAGTTTTGTCAGAATCTCCGCCACTTGTTCCAATGGCTTTTGTGTGCAACGCCCACGCTAAGCGTTCCAAGATCCGCCATTTGTCCTGATCATCAAAAGATGTCCCACTGGGATCCTTTCGTTGTTTCTGATCCAGAACGGCAAGATAGGATCTGACCATCTCCTGGTACACGAGTGTCTGGGACTTTGGCAGTGGTCGATGGCCGTGGATGTAGGTCATCAGCGCCAAAAAAATGGGCCTTCGGCGGATGGCGCGTAATCCATGATTCTCTCGTAGCGCATGTAGGAATGTCTCGGACTCCGTTTTCTGTTTCTCTACATCACGAGAGTGACGTATTGCCATCCATCGCTTCGTGTACTCCTCCACCTGTTGATCATCAAAGGGACTGAGAAAACGGCGTTCCAAAGGTTCTGGCAGATCCCAGGAGACTTTTTCTTGCTCCAATATCTTTTTCCAGGTCTTCGCGCTTGGTAGGGAGTGAAAATCCTCTTGCTCAAGACGAAGCCCAACAGGTCTACCCGTAATCACGATCGCGCATTTTGGAAAACGAGCCATCAGCGCATACACGATCCCGTGTAGACGTTGACGCATTTCCTGCCCTACCTCGTCCATGCCATCCACTGCAATAATCACCCAACCCTTTTCGAGAAAATACAGCAGATTTTCCGAAAGCAGGGGTGCGAGTTGTCTCGTCGGGTCTGGCTTTACCCCAGGCAGTCGGCGGATCAACCACTTCTGGTAAGTATCCAGTAGATCATGGGTGGTGAACAGGTTTTGCACGTCCAATTCTCGCAATACCAAGGGCATCACCATCCGTCGCCCCAGTTGGATGTTGCTGAGCGTATTGCTACGCAGATCACCACAGGAAACGACGAGCGATCGCATGAGTACGGTTTTACCCGAACCAGGCGGCCCAATTACCACCACACGACCACTGACCCCCTGGGGTCGAAGCTCTTCGTCAAAGGTGATCAGCAAATCAAAAATGTCTTCGCGTGGTTCTTTTTGTAAGGTTTCTTCAAAATCAGGTTGTCCTTCTGTGCCTGTCAGATCCTTTTTTGTGAACCGCTCGTCCACATGAATCTGTGCAAGGGACACCACCGTTTGATTGCCAGCGTCCGATACGCCAGTCAGATCCATGTCAGAAAACAACTGCGACAGGCTCTGTTGGTAGGTTTCATACCAGCGCATTCGCTTGGAGGTATCAGCGGGTGCATGTCGCCACGCATAGCTGTACACAAGGTCCCGCAATCGGTCGTTCAAACTGTCGGATTTACGTTTGTCCATGGCGTTTCTCAGACCAGATAGCGTTCAATAATCTCGTATTCGTAGTTATCGCTTACAATCTTGCCACTCTCTTCTGCCAATACAAGATCACCCTCCTCATTCTTTGCGGTTGTAATTAAACGGTAGAATTTCTTGTCGAATTGTTTCTTGAAATATTGCAAGGAATGAGCACGCCACGCACCCGCTCTCATTAATCGGTACCGATCATTTGTTAGAAGTTCTGCAGTAGGTTTTCCTATATTGTCACTATTCTCTCCTATGGGTGCAAGAGGATTCTCCATGCGGTACAGGATGTATCGTTGCCGTTCGTTCTCTGGAGGCGCATCCTTCTGGCATACCCTAACCAGATCAACGAGTGCAAGCTTTTGCCTCTGCGCCAGAAGCTCATAGACATCAGGAAATAGGGTGCGCAAATAATGCACTAAGATAAACTCTATTTTAATGGCAGTGATTTTTTTCAACTGACATTGGAAAACGAGACCATTTAAGAAGTTCTTAATAAAACGGGGGTTGGGTGGTAGTAATGTGGAGAGGTGTTTTTTGATGTCATCGCTTAGCCACATTTCTGGTATATCCATTTCTTTTGCAAGACTGACTAACAGTCTTTCGATTCCGTTTCGAGCTACGCCATCTTCCACGATTATATTCTCCGCGAACGTTGGGAGAGTTAGGTGAAGCTGAAATAGCTTGTCTACGTACTGAGATGCCTCCGTTTGGTTGTACTTTCCACCCTCAGCTACCGCTGTTTCTACCTGAGCACGATCCAATCCAAAGACAAAGACACAATGGCGACTACTCAGGTACAACCGCACTGCCTCTAGCAGCGTATAAGCCGTTGCGTAACTACAACGATCAAGATCATCAATGAAGATCACAAGCCGTTTTTTCTCCAATATATCATCCTTTTCCTTTGTGAAAAAAGGATAAATAATCTGTCGGATGGCGGTTGCGAACTCCCCTTGAAACCGTTGTGCCTCCACTTTGTCGGAAAAGGTCTCTTTTCGGATGGCTTCTTTTTCTGCGGCAAGATTGTTGGAAAAAGCACTTCCGACATTGAACGATCTAGTATGGAATGCAAGATTTACAGAATTGTCAAGCAAGGTGCCTAATGTACGCATCCCTGCATTAAACATCGCTTTGGAGGCTGTGCCTTCCTTTCCTGCTTTTTTTTGGAGCCAACCTATTTGTTGGCGGATCTCATGCAATAAAGGTATCAAAGGATTTGGCTCATTTTGGTATTGCCACGGGTTGAACCAAACCGCATAGGCATCATTCTGCTCATGCTGTAAATCCTTGTGGAGTATACCATGAATCGCGTTTTCATTCGGTGTATTGCTTTGTTTCCAAGCCAACGAAGCCATCAAAGCCCGAAGCATGGAGGTCTTGCCTGATCCCCATCGACCCCCAATGGTGAGTGCAAAGGGTGTTGGAGCGTCTGTAATTACGACTCTGGCTTGTTTTGCGAATGCTAGAGCACCCTCTATTTTATCGATTCCAAACGTCCATTCATCGTTTAGGTATTTCATGGCATAAGCCTCAGGGTGGAAACTTCATCCACTGGGAGTCCCGTGATGTTGGCGATGCTTACATCATCGAGCGTCCCGAGGAGATTGCGTGCAATGGCCAGTGCCTTCGCATGTGCACCTTCCTGGATGCCGAGGCTCTTGCCTTCCTGAATACCAATAGCCTTTCCCTCTTGAATACCAATGGCCTTGCCTTCTTTGATGCCGGTACGTAAGCCATCACCGTAGCTGGATTCGAACATGCTGGCCTGGTAGGGTAGTGCTACTTTCGATGCTGGTGGTTGTGTCATGAGCAGCCAGGTTACAAAGATACCTGTACTGCCCGCAGTAAGCGAGACTCGTGGTGATAAGCGCGATAACGAATTGCATAGACCACATCCAACAGCAATGGGCTGTTTCATACAAAACATCAGTGCGTAGCCCCACAATATGCAACCCATCACCTCACGGTGCGGGGCTAGATCAGAATCAACAGCAGCCCGTCACACAAGCGGTATACCAAAATCATCGGCAATTTGATCTTCTTCTGTGTCAACAATTCTACGGTACACGGCCAGTTGGTCGATGCGCCGACCTTCCATGTTGATCACCTCAAAAGAATAATGGCCACAATGGAATTGCTCTCCAACCGCCGGAATACGTCCTAGGCACGCAAGAGCAAAACCCGCCACTGTGGTATATTCTCCCTCGCTGGATGGGAACCCTTTGAGTCCCATGAGATCGCGTGCCATGTCAAAGGCAAGTTCACCATCGACCAACCAACTCCCGTCTTTACGCCGCACCACCTGCGGGCGAGGGTCTGCATCAGGACTGGCCAAACTGCCCACGATGGTTTGGAGAATATCGGTCGCGGTAATAATGCCCTGCACACTGCCATATTCATCCACCACAATGGCCAAATGCAACGGCGAGCTTCGCAGTACATCCAATACGCTTAAGGCAGGATTGTTCCCGTGGATCACCACCGCTTCGCGCAACGCCGAGTGAATATCGAAGGGGTGGCCATCTAAATGCTGATCTAGCAGATCCTTCGCCTGTACGATACCCAGTAGATCGTCCAAATCTCCCCGCGCAACCGGTAGGCGAGAGTAACGACTCTCTCGCACTTTGTGGAGCACGGTCGCCGGATCGTCGTCGACGTCAATCCATTCGATGCCCGGTCGTGGTGTCATCAGGGCACGCACCCGCCAATCGGCGAGACGCATCACGCCCGCCATCATGTCTCTCTCGGCGGGTTTGAGTACCCCCGCCCGAACACCCTCTGCAATAAAAGCCCGAACCTCTTCTTCGGTCACGGTTTGGGGGGCATGATGACCGTATCCAAAAAGGCGTAATACCAGATAAATGGACTTTGCCAACAACCACACCATGGGCGCAACAACGGCTGAGACCATCCACATCGGCCAGGCAACTACCACCGCAATGGCCTCTGGATTGGAAACCGCCAGTTGCTTCGGTGCCAATTCACACACCAAAGACAAATATCCCACACTGGTAATCACCACCACCAGTGCCAACGGTGCTGCCCACTGTCCTAACACAGGGACTGTGGTCAATAACCAACGCCCCGCCTCTGCAGCAAGCGCAGACCCAGAAATAGCCCCGGTACAAATGCCTACCAGAGTAATGCCTGCTTGTACCGTGGACAGAAAGTGTGCCGGTCTCTTCGCCAAGACCAACGCGAGTCGTGCACCCCGATGGCCATTGACCGCCATAGTCTCCAAACGCACTTTACGCGCCAACATCAGGGCAAGCTCAGACATGGCAAAGAAACCATTGAGCAGGATCAGCACAAACAAGATCAAGAGTTGCGCCCAAATCGACATCGGTTCTATAACCTCCAAGCGACTTTAGCCCATCTCATCCTTGAACTGAACGGGATCCAAATGATGGCGATGCAATAAACGGTAAAATTCTGTACGATTTCTCTTCGCCAGACGTGCAGCGTTGGCTACATTGCCACGGGTCAAGCGGAGCAATCGCACCAAATAATCGCGCTCGAAATCGGTTCTCGCATCTTCTAGCGAAGGAATGTCCTGCGGCTCACCCCGCAGAGCGCGGCCTACCAACAAAGGGGGAATGACCGGCCCCGTCGACAGGGCAACCACTTGTTCCACAACATTGTACAGTTGGCGCACGTTGCCAGGCCAAGGTGCCTGCACCAGCAATTCCAAGGCTTCGGGCGCAAAACGCAAATCTTCGTTGCCGTATCGTTTGGAGAGGATGTCTAAGAAATGATCGGCGAGTAATAAAATATCTTCTGGGCGTTTGGATAGGGGGGGCAAATGCAGGGTCACTACGCACAATCGATAATATAGATCTTCTCGGAATCGTTCATGGCGGGTTTCAACCTCCAGGTCACGGTGACTTGCACAAAGGATACGTACATCAAACGAGACGCTTTGCGTAGATCCCACTGGACGTACTTGACGCTCTTGTAGTACCCGCAACAGCTTGGCTTGAAAGGAGAGTGGCATATCTCCAATTTCATCCAAGAACAACGTGCCCCCATTGGCTGCCACAAACATACCTTTGTGGCTGTTCAACGCACCCGTAAAGGCACCCTTCACATGACCAAACAACTCGGATTCGAGTAGCGTCTCTGGAATGGCGGCACAATTGAGCGCCAAAAATGGCCCCTGTGCCCTTCGCCCAACCCGGTGGATCGCACGCGCCAACAATTCTTTGCCCGTCCCACTGTCGCCGTGGATATACACACTGGCATCGCCTTCCGCCACCCTACGTGCTTGAGAAAGCACCTCTTCCATGGCACTGCTGCGGGTAATGATCTCCGTATGCCAGACGCTCGCGGTGGTCTGTGGGTCGGGGGTGCGCAAACGCACAGCAGCCTCGATCTGCTCCAAGAGCAAACGGGCATCAAACGGTTTGGTAAGGAAACCAAAAATACCACGTCGGGTGGCATCGACTGCCTCAGGGATGGTGCCGTGGGCTGTGAGAATGATTACCGGCAGGGTCGGATGACGACGGCTCACCGTGTCGAAGAGCGCCATGCCATCCATGCCATCCATGCGTAGATCCGTAAGCAAAACCTGAGGACGAAAAGTCGACAGCAAAGCCAGTGCTTGTTCACCCCCGCCAGCACCCGCCACCTCATAGCCCGCCGCCTTTAGGCGAATGGTCAGTAAGCGCAACAGGTCGGGGTCGTCATCTACGACCAATACCTTCGCATGGGGGATGCTCACAACAGTCTCAGTGGCCTTTGCGTTCATCCATGCTTTTCTCGATGGAGGTGATGTCCTTCAGCTTGCGTTTCAATTCCACCACTTCGTGACGGGCTTTGTCGCGTTCTGTGCGTACTGCGTCGATCTCTTTGTGCAGGAGCGCAAGTTCATTGTCCAACGGGTTCGCCTCTTGTGCGCTCCCAGGGGCCAATTCACCACCACACCCTCCTTTGCGTGACAGAGCCCTTGTTTCACGTTCACGAGCGAGTACCAACAACAATCGGACAGACCAGTGTGCATCCGTGGCCGTTTTTCGCAAAAACTCCTCTAGCAAGCGTGCCGCCTTGCTTGCATCCCCTGGACTGTTTCGTCCCAAAAGCATCGCTGCCAAATGTGGCCACACCAAGGGATTGCTCACAGCGGCCTGTTCCAAGACCGCCAAACGGGACACCGAGGGACGGTTCAATACAGCCGTTGCCAGGGTGAGCACGTCGTCTCCCGCTGCTAACACCTGTCCGGTGGCGGGATCGTTTGGTGCAACGGGTGTGCTCGTCGAGGTTTCTGGCTTTGATGCTGCCGGAGGATCTCCCTCATCCTGCGTTTCCGTCGGTGATTCTACAGTGCCGGATGGGTTGGGGGATATTATTGTGGCGGATCCAGCCTGTGGTGTTTGTGAGGGTTGCGGCGTGCCTGTGTCTACCGCTGGTTCTGTCTTCGCGCTTGGGTTCGTTGGCGATTCTTTCGGTACTTGCGTGTTGACTGTACCCATACCCTGTTCTGTTCTTACCGTCGTGTCCGTGGGTGTTTCTCGTTGCGATTGAGAGACCGCTGTGCCCACAATGGGCTCTGTCTTGGGGCTTGTACCCGTTGTGGTTTGCGTTGCACTCGGGCGCACAGCTGTCGTTTCAACGACGGCGGGCTTTTGTGAGGCTTCAGCCACAGACGCAGGGGCAGCAGGGCTATGCTCAAGCGGTGCCTGTGTATTTGTGGTCTCTATACTTGTCGGCGTACTGGCCGAAGCCTCCGTAGCGTAAACCGCCGATGGGTGTGCAACACAACCCACCCATAAGACCCCCCAAAGCCACCTGTTCACCGGATGCCCTCCTCAACGAGAAACCGCGAGAATCCCCTGGCTTCAGCCATGGGGTGGTTTAGAATTATGAGACGATCTTTCCATTGCCCAAGGGTAGTGTAACCCGCAGACAAGCGCCGCAGAGATCGCGGGGTGGGATGGCATCAATATCCCCCCCATGCGCATACACATACTCCCGCGCAATCGACAAACCAATCCCCGTTCCCTTGAGATGCCCGCCTCCTGCGTGCCGACCCTGATAAAATGCCTCAAAGACTCGGGTACGTTCTTCCTCCACGATGCCAGTCCCTGCGTCCTCAACCTCTAGGACTGCCGTTTCGCCATGCTGTTCTAGGCGTAAGACGATCACGCCTTCCTCCGGAGAGAACTTAACCGCGTTTGACAGCACGTTGTCTACCACCACACGGAGCTTTTTAGCGTCACCCCGTAGGGTGAGCCGAGCCAAGGCGATACGCACTGTAAGCCCTTTGGCGATCATCGCAGGGCGGTGATCTGCAGTTACTTCTCGCACCAAGGCATCAAAAAAAACGGGGGTTGCCAACAGGGTACCGTGTTCAGATCGAGCGAGGCTAAAATTCAACAGATTTTCAATAAGCCGCTGCAACGTGGCTGCGTTGCCTTTCAAAATAGTGACGATCTCAGCTTGATCCGGTGACAATTCTCCCACAACACCCTCTGCCAAAAGATCCGTGCCTTCTCGCAGTGCCGTGAGGGGGGTCTTGAGTTCGTGTGATACCTGGTGGAGAAACTTGCTTTTCTCCTCTTCGAGTTCGAGCAATCGACGACGCAACCAATCCAGACGTTCTCCCAACTCCCGAAGGTCACGTGGGCCGCGCACAGCCACAGGCGTGGCGAACTCACCATCCCCCAAACGACGCAACGCATTGTCTACCTGACGAATGGGATGGTTGATCAGCACCACGAACAATCCGGCAAGCACCAATGCAGCAGGCCCCAATGCCACGGCCTGCCAATACAAAAAATATTTGGTATCGTCTGCCGTCTTTTCCATGACGGCGATCTCGCGTTCGATGAGCGATTTACTGTCGGTCAACACCGAGCGCGACAAGGTAGAAAGTTCAGTGAGGTTGCGCACTGCGAGGGGAATGGCCTCGGGCGCAGGGCGTGTACCCGAGAGGTGGGAACGGGCTTGGTTAGCGAGATCGGTGAGGTGGCGCAGGCGCTGGCGCTGCACATCATCCAAAGGCAGGGCAGCCAACTCTAGTGTGGTTCGAGAAAAGTCCTCTTGGGTGCGCCGATACAGATCAAGCAGCGGCAGTTCGCCAACCACTTGGTATTGACGCACCATGCGTTCCATGTCCGTGACTTCTTCGACCAGGGCAGAGCTTGCGCGGGTGGCAGTCACCGCCCGAAAGACGGCTTCTTGGCTTTGTGTAGAAAGGCGCTGAAGGTGTACTGCCGTGTATACCAACCCACCAATGGGAGGGAGGGCTACCAAACCAAAGCCGAACAGCGTGAGTTGTAAGAGAGATCGGGGATGTAGCGCCATGGAGATACGAGAAACCTGGTGAACCGACCAAACGCCCATGGATTCACCATGCCCACGCAGGCACGTGGGGTGCATGACGACCTATTTGCTAATATACATGACTGAGAGGTGGCGCGCCCAAGAGGATTCGAACCTCTGACCTTTGGCTCCGGAGGCCAACGCTCTATCCATCTGAGCTATGGGCGCATGTACAACCGTTGTACAACCGTGCGGCGGAAAACGAGGATCGTCCTCTCTCCCCACCACACTCAGGGTTGCGGAAGATAGCATGAATGGCCGTCCTTGGGGTAGAATATTTTTGCGGGGAGTTGTATGGGTAGTTTGGTTGTGCGTTTGTATTGTCTTCTAGAACATGTCTGTAACCCGCAGAACACAAAGAGAATGCCCCCGCCTGGGGCTTAGGCGCGTCAATGAATCATTTTTATGCGTTTTTGATCGGAGCACTCGGGCTGGCTGTCGCTACTTTGGTGGCCAACCAGATGGTCGGTGAGAAGGGTGCGGTTGTGCCACCGCCCGCTGCCTCGAACACTGCGAGCATTGCGCCCACAACAGCGCCCACGGCTCCTGTCTCCAGCACGGCTCCAGCAGCGTCCACAGCCTCTCCCGTGACAGGCACGACGACTGCGGCCAAACCGTCCCCCGTTGCCACGCAAGCACCGCCTTCCGATACCGTCGCTGCGCCTCCCCTCACACTCCCAATGGTTTCAGCGGATTTGGTGGCTGGCAAAAAGATCTACATTGCTTCTTGCTTTGTCTGCCATGAGACGGGTGCCAATGGTGCCCCTAAGCGCGGTGATGCCTCCGCGTGGCAGGCTCGCCTGACCCAGGGAACGGATCAGCTGATCGCCCATGTGATGAATGGATTCAATGCCATGCCCCCGCGTGGCGGCAACCCGAACCTGACCGAAGAGGAGGTCGCAACAGTCATCCCGTACCTTGCAAGCGGTGCGGAGTAAGAATACACTGAATTTTCTGGGTTTCTGAACGGGGGGTGTGCCATGGCTGTCATCGCATTTGAGACCTTGAAGCATGTCGAGCGGCTGACTGCTGCTGGTGTACCGGATGCCCAAGCCAGGGCAGAGGCATCGGCCTTGCGGGATGTTCTGTCCGAGTCGTTGGATACGACCATCGCAACCAAGGGGGCAGTACAAGATCTGAAAGTCGAATTAAAAGCCGACATCAAAGACCTGAAGACCGAGCTGAAGGCCGATATTGAACGCTTAGAGGCTAGCACGAAAGCCGAAATTGGCCGATTGGAGGCCAGCACCAAAACCGAGATTGGCCGCTTGGAGAACAGCACCAAAGCAGCGATGCGGGATCTGAAGGGCGATATTGAACGCTTAGAAGCCAGTACCAAGGCAGATATGGCATTGATGCGTAAGGACATGCAGTCGATGGAAATACGGTTGTTTGCCAAACTCACGGCCATGATTGTGACTGTGATGGGCGCGGGTATCGGTATCCTGGTTGCGGTGCTACGGGTAGCGCACTAAACCAGCACCCTGTTTCTTTCACGGTTTAACCACGCTGAGTGGTGTGGAGCGTGAAAGCGGGTTGCCATGGAGCTGATTCATGGCCTTTTGAAATTCATCGGCGTACAAAAGCCCCATGACCCGCATCAGAGGGTCGATTCCGTCGTGGATCAGGGCTTCGTCTGCGCGTGAGGGCCGATCCAACACGTAGTCGACCACGGCACGTGCCGATCCAGGGTGACCGATGCCAAGACGCACCCGCCAGAAACCGGCACCGCAGTGAGCGATGATATCCCTCAAACCATTGTGACCGCCATGGCCACCGCCCTGTTTCAAACGGACAACGCCCACAGGGAGATCGAGGTCGTCGTGGATGACCAAGAGTTCAGAAAACGCGATTTTGTAAAAAGCGGCCAAGGACGCCACTGCACGGCCACTGTGGTTCATGAAGGTCGTTGGTTTGATCAACCAACGGGTATCCTCACCGTGCACGTCCAGCCGACAAACCTCCCCAAAAAAACGGGTCTCCGTATGAAAAGAGACCCCTTTTTCCTGCGCTAGGCGATCCGCCACCCAAAAGCCGACATTGTGGCGGGTTTCTGCGTAGCGCGGGCCAGGGTTGCCCAGGCCCACAAGAAGACGGATGGACACGCTCGATCAAGACTTCTTGCCAGGGGCTTTGGCAGGGGCTTTGGCGGCTGCAGGGGCTTTGGCGGGGGCTTTGGCGGGGGCTTTGGCTGCGGGGGCTTTGGCAGAGGCTTTGACGGCGGCAGGGGCTGGTGCCGCTGCTGCAGGGGCGCTTTCTGCGTCGGCTACACGGGGCGCTTCGATGGTGACGACAGGGCGATCGTCTTTACCAACGAGACGCACGGAGACACCCGCAGGCAGCTGCAAATGCGATAGATGGATGGTATGACCCATTTCCATCGTGGACAGATCCACTTCGATGTATTCGGGCAGTTGATCCGCTAGGCACTCCACCTCCAAACTGCTCAGCAGGTGAGATACCCGTCCCCCCCCCACCTTCACACCGGGTGCAATGGCTTCATTGATGAAGTGCAACGGTACACGGATGTGAATTTTGTGAGACGCATCTACGCGCTGGAGATCCATGTGCATCACGCCAGCTTTGGCAGGATGGCGGTGAATATCTTTGAGAATGGCACGTTCTGTTTTGTCACCCACCTGAATGTTCAGCACATGGGAGTAGAACGCCTCGTGCTCCAAACGACGCAAGATTTCGTTGTGATTGAGGGTAATGGGCATGGGTGCACCGCTGCCGTAAATAATTGCGGGCACTTTGCCAGCACGCCGCAACCGGCGATTTTCTCCCTTGCCGAAGCGATTACGCAATTCTGCATGGAGTTCAAATTCTAGGGCACTCATGGGTCTCTCCGTCAAGTCAATCGTGAGGTCGTCAAACCAGTAGGGTTGGTATAGGGTAAAGCTATGGGTCTCTTTAATCCATGAAGAGGGAACTGACGGACTCCTCGACGCTAACGCGACGCATGGCTTCGGCGAGGACTTCTGCGATGGACAAGACACGAATCCGTTTACAACGTCTTGCCTCTGCGCGAAGCGGCACCGTGTCCGTGACCACGAGTTCGTCGAGTTCGGAATGTTCAAGGTTGGCCACCGCAGGACCAGAGAGCACCGCATGGGTGCAATAGGCCACGACACTGACTGCACCATGCTTTTTCAGTGCTTCGGCTGCCTGACAGAGCGTGCCCGCCGTATCCACAATGTCATCGACCAACACGCAGGAACGTCCCTCGACATCTCCGATGATATGCATCACTTTGGATTCATTGGGGCGCGATCGACGCTTGTCGATGATGGCGAGATCGGCGTCATCCAGGCGTTTGCTAAGCGCACGCGCACGAACCACGCCTCCGACATCGGGGGAAACGACCATGAGGTTCGGGTGACGATGACGCCAGACATCCCCCACCATTAGCGGGGAAGCGTAGACATTGTCCACGGGGAGGTCAAAGAAACCCTGCACCTGTTCAGAGTGCAGATCCACGGTCAGCACACGATCGACGCCCACACTCGCGATCATGTTGGCCACCACTTTGGCAGTGACGGGAACACGTGCGGATCGCACGCGTCGATCCTGGCGACAATACCCAAAGTACGGGATAACCGCCGTAATGCGTGCCGCCGATGCTCGGAAGACCGCGTCCGCCATGACCAGCAATTCCATCAAATTTTCGTTGGCGGGTGTGCAGGTGGGTTGCACGATGAAAACATCACGGCCACGCACATTGTCCAAAATTTCCACCATGATCTCGCCATCGCTGAAACGGCCTACGGTAGCCTTTCCGAGTGGGAGATTGAGGTGGCCGACGAGTTCATGGGCAAGCTGGGGGTTGGCATTCCCAGAGAAAACCGTCATCTTGCTCTCGGCCATGCTGTGGTGGTTGTGGAACTGAGAAATGCGATTCATTATCGGCGGGAGAACACGATGACCATGAGAATTGGCTGGGGTGCTAGGATTCGAACCTAGGAATGCGGGAATCAAAATCCCGTGCCTTGCCGCTTGGCTACACCCCAGAAGAATACACCTACAGAACCTACCTACGCTCTACTCTGCACAACGCACCCGTTCGATCAACGGAGAACGATTACAACCACGCGCTACGAAGCCGCGCCACACAGGGGGCAGACAGGCGAGGGCTGCGCCCGCTGCTTGGGCGTCCACAAAGGCTTTGTAGACACAAGCACCCGTCCCCGTCAAGCGACCGCCCGTGCCGCACCAGTCAAGTGCCGCTGCGACCGATCCATACCGACGACGCACCACCGATTCACAATCATTGCGTGCGTCACCTGCTAGGAAGTCGCGTATTGTGATCGGCGCGGAATCGCGTGTCAATTCCGAATCTGCAAAGAGTTCGCCGGTAGGCACCTGACAATCGGGATACACCACGAGATACCACGGTTCTGGCAGATCTACGGGCGTCAATTTTTCTCCGACCCCCTCGCCCCAAGCCGCACGACCACGCACAAAAACGGGGACATCCGCCCCCAACCGAAGCCCAAGACCCGCCAGATCGTCCTCAGATAACCCCAGATCCCACAAGCGATTGAGGGCTACCAGCACGGTCGCTGCGTTAGAGCTTCCGCCTCCGAGTCCTCCGCCTAGGGGTAAAACTTTTTCCACGGCAACGTCCATCCCAAGGGTACTCCCTGTCTCGCGTTGTAGCAAACGGGCTGCTCGCACGGTGAGATCCTGATCGGGGGGAAAGGGCAGGGGGGTCAGACGGTTCACGACCCCATCCTCCCGCACCCGTATGTCTACGGTATCGCCGTAGGCAAGGAACTGAAAAACGGTTTGGAGGGTATGGTACCCGTCAGGGCGACGCCCCGTGATCCGCAACATTAGGTTGAGCTTGGCCGGTGCAGGCCAACGATACGATCGCATTCTACCGCAATCCTGCGTGTGCATGTGCATTGTCACAAGCCCCCGCCTTCATGCGGTGGTGGTTGAGGGTTATACATCGGCAAGAAACTAGACTGTCCCGAAAAAGCAATGACATATCTGTGCGTAAATCCGTTCCGTAAGGGTTTTCTGCTCTTGCTCGTAACGTTCCTCTGGTAGCGTGGCCTCACTGATTTTCTGATTCGCCATCTGTCTTTTCGCAAGCACCTCACTCATGGCGTTTGCAATTTCTGGTCGGTTTTGTATGATACGATTCATAATCTCTCTCGATATCTTGATTACAAAGGTATCCACGACCGAAGTGACGGTTGCGAGACGGGGCGCTCCCGTTAACAATGACATTTCACCAAAGAAGTCCCCAGCAGAAAGCATGGCTATTTTCTTGTCATTGATAGACACTTCTACCAATCCGCTATGCAATATAAAGAGCGAAAAATCTGCAGAATCTCCCTGTCGCATTAGCACATCCTCCGTTGCATAAATGCGTTTTACAGCATTTTCCGACAACCATTGCAATTCATCCTCTGACAATGATTTAAAAAGAGACACCCTTCGTAAGACAGCATAGACCTCGGTGGTTGCGTCGATCTCATAGTCAGAATTCTGTTTGCGCAATAAAATATTTTTCGGATACGGAATGCTTAGTCCTGCGTAATGGATGTTACGCAAGATTTGCCTGTTCAACTTTGTTCGCATATTATTCCGTTGCGCATAATTTGGCACCCAGAAAAGCACCTTCCAAGAGATGCCTCGATCAGTATATTCATCAAGCATTACGTGCGATGCACGAGGGATGGCAGCCAATTCAGGAACTTTCTTGACAGCACTCAATAGAATACGTCTGACTTGATCGAAAGTCACTTCGTACCCAAGGGTAATGGTGATGGTATCGCGCCAACAAGGTTCAGGTTGGCTGTAATTCTGGGTTGCTGACTTGGTGATTTTACTGTTGGGTACAATCATCGTGATCTCATCGTGATTGACGAGACGCGTAGTGCGCGATCCAATCTCCACAACCATGCCTGTATATTTTTCACCGACCGTGATCCAATCGCCTATGCGAATGGATTGTTCAAAGCTGATAAAAATACCTGCCAGAAAATCGTCAATCAGATCGCGCAAGGCAATGCCGAACACCCCAACCACCACGGTCGATGTGGTGACAAAGCCAACAATCGATTTCTCGAATACAACGTCCACAATCACCACGAACGTGATCAACCAGATCACCACAGTCGTTAGGTTGATCAGCAGTTTTGGGATAGGTACATGGTGTATCGACTGGATGGGCTGCCAGAAAAAGATCAGCAAACCTCGGTTCAAGAGAGATGCGGTTGTCAACCAGAAGAGTGCATCGATGGATTGCCTCACTTCCTGTCTCTCTTGCATTATTGGTACAAGCCAGGCTTCCAGCATGAATCCAATCACCAAAATGATAACGGGTGTATAGAAAATCTCAAACGATCGTTTTTTATACACATTCCCCATGGTATACCTTTTGTGGCCGAATCTCGTCCGTGTGTAGGATCAATGCATGCCCTGCCAAGGCGCTAACAGTTCGTTGTGAGGACGATCGTTCACCGTAAGTTGCCCCTTAGTAAAATCTGCACACACATTGTAATGGTCAGTATAGCGTACCAACAACCCTTGATCGACCAGTGCAGAAAGACGTTTTTCAGCCGTGTCCCGGGAAGCTTGGGTGAGTTTGTCCCCTTCGAGCAATCCACCGCTCAATTTGCCTTGCGCGATCATTTCTTTTGTGACCTGTTTTTGCATCCAATCTGTCAGCAAGACCACAGGAGCATCCAGTTCCGATTCCACACGTAGGCGCTGTACCAGATCTGCAGGACTCACCACAGGCGTTCCCGAAGCACCCGTGAGCAGGATACGGAGGTGTCCGTGCAGAGTGCCCTGGGGCGTCCTAAGATCAAGCCGCGTAATGCCAAACGCAGGCAAGTACTGCGTCAGGGCTGGAAGCTGCTGAAGGGCGATTTGTTTGACCTGATTCAGGGCCTCTGCACGATTACCAACCCCTTGTCGCGCCGAATCTTGCAACGCATGGTACAGAACGCTAAAAGCCATCAAATCCACCTGGCGTAGATCCAACGTGACGCCACCAGAACCCAAGAGATGCCCCCCCATAGAAAAATCCCCTAGATCCATCGAGATCATGGCATGGAGTGTTTTTTGCTCTTCACGAAATACGCTCACGGCACGAAAATCCGTGAGTGAGATGCGGTATTCCGGTTGGCTAGGCACCATGAAGGACAACCCCCCAAGCGTTGCGGCTTGATCGCCAAGCCACAACCCCTCAGGATGGCGTTGGCTGTCGATTTGGAGGGCTAGTCCTTGGATACGCAGTTGACCGGCATCGTTCGAGAGCGCAAGGAGCGGCATACTCAGGTTCCCAATCACCCGATCATGAGTCATGTCCAGGGTTCCGCCGAGACCCTGCCATTGCAGATGCGTCCCATCCGTTAAATCGCCTTCTACCGAAGGAGATTCGATGCGGCTAATCCTCTCTCCATTGAGCTGAAGCAGGCTACGCACGCGCACAGGCGGCGCTTGACCAAAGACTGGGGTGAGCCAATCCCGTGTGTCTTGTGGAAACGCCAATGTCGTTTCGACCAAAGCCACCGCAGGGATCAGAAAGGGACGCTCTAGACTCAGTACAGGCCCGTGTTGAATGTGGTGGATCAGTTGAACCTGGATCGGCATTCTCGGGTCAAGCACATGACGTGCCTCCCGCATTTGTTTTGCCAGCGTGCCTTCCAGGGTCAACACGCTATGCGCTTCAGAATGAAACCACCCGCGCTGAAAATCGGTTTCCCGCAGTGACCAACGGTTGGGCGCAGACATCGCCGCGAGATCGACCCCAAAATAACCCTGCAACGCAAAGCCCGTCACAAGCGGCCACACGAAAACAACGCCCACCAACACCAGCATCACGACGCTTGTGAGGATGCGTTTGAATAGATTCATCAGTGTCTCCCGCACAAGTCCCAAGCAGGAGATGTCTGTTCACCGTTGGATCGTCAAAAAGACCGTCAGAAAACGTGTGAAAGCAGTCCATCGGCCAATTTGGGTTCAAACCAGGTAGATTTGGGTGGCATGATGGCGTCAGCATCGGCGACCGCCATCAGATCATCCAGGGTCGTTGGATACAGTGCGAAAGCCACTGCCATTTCCCCGCTGTCCACCCGCGATTGCAAGCCACTCAACCCCCGTATGCCGCCCACAAAATCGATGCGTGCGTCTCGTCGCGGATCACCCACCCCGAGTACCGGCGCGAGGAGGCGTTCTTGGAGCACACTGACATCCAAACGGGCGACGGGATCGGTCGGTACCAGGCTGGGGTTGACCGTCATCCGATACCATTGTCCTGGCAGATACAAGCCATATTCCCCAGACCGCTGGGGACGCAGAGGGGCATCTACTGGTACGATCTGGAAAGAATGCGACACACTCGCCAGAAACGCTTCCCGTGACAAACCGTTGAGATCCCGCACCAGTCGATTGTAGTCCAGAATACGCATTTCTCGATCAGGAAACGCGACGGCCAAAAAATATCCATGTGCCGCAGAGCCACCCCCACGCAGGGCAGCCACCCGTGCCGCAGCCGCCGATCGGTGATGACCGTCTGCGATGTAGAGCCGATCCATCCCCTCGAACAGCACGGTCAATCGGTCGATGAGGGCCGTGGCTACTATCGTCCATATTTGATGACGTACCCCGTCAAGGGCCGTCACATCCATTTCGGGGGGGGTCTGTGTGACGCCTGCGAGCAAGGTCGCCACTTCAGGGTGGTCCCTATACGCCAACAACACCGGCCCCGTTTGTGCGTTCAAGGCATCAATTTGACGTACCCGATCGTCTTCTTTGTCGGGCCGCGTCAATTCGTGACGTCGAATGCGTCCTGCTTCGTAGGCGTCTACGGCCACCACAGAAGCGATCCCCGTCTGTATGTGTTCTCCCATGATCAAGCGATAGACGTAATAACAGGGGGTTGTGTCGCGCACCAAGACCCCAGCCTGTTCCATTTTTTGCAAGTTGTCCTTGGCCTGCGCGTAGACGCTGGGAGAATACGGGTTAGTTCCCTGGGGTAAATCCACCTCCGCACGGGAGACATGGAGAAAACTCCATGGTTTCCCCTGTACCAGCGCATACGCCTCCTCGCGGGAGACGACATCGTAAGGGGGGGCCGCAACCTCAGCGGCACGGCCCAACGCAGGGCGCAGGGCAGCAAACGGACGGATCATGGACATGGTTCTGTGAATCGCAATGGGGGAAGGAGGGGCAGGATTGTACCGTTCAAAACGCTGATCGGGAATAATCAGGCACGCCACTTGATGGAACAGCCCATGCTTGGGATCTGTATGGCGGGGCCGTTTCCAGTCGATGCAACCTGTTTCATGGCCTCGAACAGTTCGCGTGGTGCATCGGGCCGTGCGGCTTCTTTGCGGCTTTCGTCCAAACGTCCTCGGTACTGTAAGGCAAGGTTTGCGTTATACCCAAAAAAATCAGGTGTACAAACCGCGCCATAGGCACGGGCGACTTCTTGTGTTTGGTCATACAGGTACGGAAAGGGAAAATCGTATTCGCGAGCAATGATCTGCATATTCTCAAACGAATCCTCCGCATACTCGGTCGGATCGTTGGAGAGAATCGCTACACTTTTGATGCCATAGTCGAGCAAAGCCCGCGTATCGCGCACGAGGCGATCACGGATGGCCTTGACGTAGGGGCAGTGGTTGCACAGGAACATGACGAGCAGTCCGTGTTCCCCGCGACATGCGTCCAGCGTCCATAGCTTACCATCGACGCCCGGCAGGGCAAAGTCAATAGCGGCGAGACCAAAATCACAGAGGGGAGTTTCCATGCGAACCATGACCAATCTCCATTGCAAGTTTTTGAGGAAGTACCGTGTTTTGGTGTAGAGTAGCCCCACTGACAGCCTGACAGAAGGCTTCACCACACACCCTAACGATGGAGATTGTACAATGGTTCACACACTGCCTGCACTGCCTTACCCCAAAGATGCCTTGGCACCCCATATGTCTGCAGAGACGTTGGAATACCACTACGGAAAACACCACCAGACGTATGTCACCAACCTGAACAACTTGATTGCTGGCACATCGTTTGAAAACCTGTCCTTAGAAGACATTATCCTGCAATCGAGTGGTGGTGTTTTCAACAATGCCGCGCAGGTGTGGAACCATACGTTCTTTTGGAACGGTCTTTCTCCGCAGGGGGGAGGTGCCCCGATGGGTGCATTGGCTGCTGCGATCGATCAGACTTTTGGTTCTTTTGCTGCCTTTAAGGAGGCTTTTGGCAAGACAGCTATTACTACGTTTGGATCCGGTTGGGCATGGCTTGTGAAAAACCAGGACGGTTCCCTCGAACTGCTCAGCACCAGCAATGCAGGAACACCGCTCACGGTTGGGAAAAAGGCATTGCTGACCTGTGATGTGTGGGAACATGCCTATTACATTGATTACCGTAACCTGCGTCCGAAGTTTTTGGAGGCATTCTGGAATTTGGTCAACTGGGATTTCGTGGCCAAAAACTTCGAGTAATCTTTTAAGATCTTTAGCCTCTGATAAACCCCTTCCCTTGTGGAAGGGGCTGGGGGATGGGGGTTTTTGATCTTGCTCTTGCTTGCTCTTGCTTGATCTTGAGCTTGATAAGATCAAGTAAAAACCATCCCCCTTTCTTTTTTATTAACTGCTAAGCACCATTAAAGATCAGTCAAACCCAGAATCCTCCCCTCCCCAACCCCTCCCCTCGCGGGGGCGATCTGAAAATCAGTCGATGTAGGATTCCAGTGTACCGCGACGGCGTGTATCCAATGTCACGCAATGGGCACCACCCCCCAGGGTACGAGCATGGCGCAACCGAATAGGAACCGGAGTAATGCCGTGGCGTTCCAATAGACGCATCAAGGGTACCTGACGTTCTTCGATGAGCGCAGTCTCTGGATTGACCATAAGAAAATTCATACCGATCCAAACAGAGGCACAGGGCCGCGTCACCTCGCCCGCATAGCCAATGTCCACCATCTCTGGACTGTAGAGAATGTCCCATCCCTTGAGAGGCGCAGGTAGGTTATTGGCATGGACGCGCTCTGGGTTGGCCAAGACCAAACCAGGACGCAGCAGTACCAGGGTGGTATCAATGTGGGTATGGGGATACAGATCATGACATACATGCACCCGATAGTCAGACCCTAGGGTCGATTGCAGCCATTGTGCACCGAGTTCGTTGCCGGTATTGGAGCGCAGGTACAACAGATCCCGACCCATGCGCAGGACATTGGCACCGTCGAAAACAGGTTCATGGTCCCGCAAACCAAAAGACGTTGGATTCTCTAGGTTGAACAAATCATCGGCCAGAAAGGGGCGCGGTGCTGCAATCCAGCGACTACCCGCACGGATGGTATTGTGCATGAGGTGGCGATACGCAAGTGCTTCTATATAGCGTGCACGCATGGGCGATGGACATTCAATAACCGTATTGCCCACCGCAAGCAAAATATCCCTGGGACAATAATTGTACAAGCCATCGCTTGTCCAGGTAGAGGTCGAAAAGGAAGCCGCACAATCCGTGACCAAAGGTCGTTGCACCGTCACGCCATGCGTGGTCAACAGATCCACAAGCGCATCCAAATCTTCTTCGGCTTCCTCGATCACCCTGTCAGAAAAAGGCCCACTCGGTACTTCAGTGCGGGGCAGATCTTGGTAAAACGTGGCATGAAAACTGCGATCATACCTCGGAAATTGCGCCCCCCGTGCGACACCCACGATGATCGCTTCCAAGGGATCCCATTCGTTGTACACAGAGACGACGCCAGAAGCCTGTTTGTCATGGGGACTGGAGGGAGGAAGGCGCATGAGGTTGGGGCATATCGCTAAAAAGGAACAGGGCTGTGGCACGGGGAGTGACACAGGTTTTCTTTGGGCAAAAACCCAAGGAGGCCCAGTCTACACTTTGTCCACCTGTATCTGTGCATAGGCAGAATGGTTATGGATGGATTCGAAATTCTCAGACTCCACTGTGTAGGCACGGATACGATCATCGGCATTCAAGCGCATTGCTAGATCACGCACCATGTCTTCGACGAACTTTGGGTTCTCATAGGCATGTTCTGTGACATATTTCTCATCCGCCCGTTTGAGAAGACTGTACAAATCACACGAAGCCTCGCGCTCCACCAAATCAATCAGATCCTCGATCCAAATGAGACCCTTGATACGCACGGTCACGGTGACAAAAGAACGCTGGTTATGTGCGCCATAGCGGGCGATCTGTTTAGAACACGGGCATAGACTGGTCACGGGCACGACAGTATTTTCCAATCCTGACATGAGCCTGAACGAAGGTGGTCTGTGAGGTGTTGCTCAGGCGGCGCGTTGTTGGGTTTTGTGAATAAATTGAAAGAGTTCTGTCCTGGTCTCGTTGAGACGTTGGGCGGCTTCATTATCG
>CAIJYR010000002.1 GCA_903824965.1 uncultured Thiotrichales bacterium | reverse complement strand
GCTGGCTCAGACTTCGGGACAATCGGGGCCGCGACGGGGGGCTGCGTTGGAACGGCTGGCGCAGTCTTTGCGGCGATCGGTACTGAGACGGGAGGCGGCGTCGCGACGACTGGCTCAGTCTTTGGGGCGCTCGGGGCCGAGACGGGGGATACCTTGGGTACTGGATTCTCCGGGATCGATTCGTCCATAGGCAGGGGCAGGGTGGGGGTGCCCATCGCGTGCTCGCTCTTTGTGGACGATTCCTCGGTGGTTTCTGCGGCTGGTTTCGTAGACAGCGAGGGGAGGGGGGAGGCGTTCCCTTGTATCGGTGGCAGCGGGATAGATCCAACGCTGAACAGCGCAACACATCGATTTCTCGGATCCATGGGAGTATGCGGGAAGCGCATTCTGTTGGAACCGTACCCAACCGCTGTCAGACGTTTTGCAGATACACCCTTCGTGATGAGATAAATACGAATAGCATCGGCACGCCGCTGGGACAATACCTGGTTCTTTTCGCTCGAACCACTTGCATCGCTATGGCCTGCCATGCGGAGATGATAATGTGAGAGTGCGGGTGTTTTCAGAGCAGTGGCCAATTGATCGAGGATGGGCCGTGCATTCAGTGGTACCGTGGCAATGTTAGGCCCAAAGGCGATCTCGATACCGAGACCGCGGAGTACGGTCTTTCGCAGGCGAAGATGTGACGGCACCCTGTTTTTCGCCAAGGGTGCTACAGTCCTCGCTGCCGAAGGGATCCCTGGTACTAGGGAAGGCGCTACGGTTTCTGCTGACGGTAGCACATCTCCTTCAGGTGTATTCTGTAGCAGTTCTTCGGCTTGGATGGAGGACATTCCCATGGCGACGAACAGCATCCACCCCAGAATATGACCAGACCAACGCCCTTTTTTATACAATCGTGCTTGTTCATTCATGGCGTTTTTTATGCAGGCGGTTATCGGCATGACCATTAAAAATCTCTCTGTATCACGGGTACGGTGATGAGCGGTCTTCTGCGTGGCCAACTGCTGATGCGGCCACCGCTGCCACCCATGTTGGCACTGACGGAATCCCAAACAGCCGTGGCAAGAAAGGAGTTGGCTGGCCAATTGACGGTAGGCTTGCCCATTCCTCGCCCCTCCCCTGAGCACATGCAGGTTTTACGGGCGGCCTTGTCAAAGATGCTACACGAGGGTCGTTCCCACGATGAGTGGCCGTTGGGTCTTTTGCGTAGCAGCGGTTGGATCATGCTGGACGCACACCCTACCACGTCAGCACACCAGGGTGTCACGCCGCTGGACGATCCTGCCGTACTCACGCATTATCTCGCGGCACTTTGGAAGAGAGGCGGGGTAAGCGGCGGGCGGATTTTACTGCACTCCTACCTGCGCCTCTACCCGTTCGAGCACCTCTACCTAGAACTGTTACGTATCACACTGCTAGGGTTGCTGACCCAAGGGGAGGGCGCTGTATTCGAGGCGCGGCGCACGGTGCTACAACAGGCGCTCCTCGCACCCGAGGGGCCAACCTTGTTGGCACAACACCTTCTGCGGGGGAATCCAGGACACGCCTTGGCGAGCCTCGGTCTCACAGGCGAACTGGCGCAGGGTCGGTTTGTAGAAGCGGTTTGGGAACACTTGGCAGCGGAGGTATCTGCCTCGTATTCGCCAGGGGAGGGGTTCACACCCGCCCTGCGGGTGCTGTTTGCGCTCTCGTTGGAGGGAGGGACAAAACTGCGTTTCCCGCATCGGGTACATGATCTTGCGGAGGCGCTGTTGGTTCCGTGGACGGGACGAGGCGCGGCTTTGCCGGTTGGCATACGCAATGTGTTATTCCAACACCTGGGGGATCCGAGAGAGGCTGGAACCCCATGGGAAAAGGGCGTATCGATAAGCGCCCAGGCGGTGATGAAACAGCATTTGGCGGGCGAGGTCTTGGCGGATTTCTTCACGCTGTTGGAAGCCCTTGCACACCGAGATACAGCGGTTGACCGTTACCGCGACCAACGCCGTACTTTATGGGAGTCTTGTTATGCCCAGGGTGCGTTGACCGATGCTTGGATGGCCATTGGCCCTTCTGTGCGGTCGGAGGCGTCGCGTTGCTTTGGTGCCCGTGCACAACACTACGCAGAACTCGGTACATCCACCGGAGCGCGTGCCCGTCATGCGGTGCTGTTGTTGCGAATCGCGGGTACTACTGTCGTGGAATGGTCACACAGCGCCCCCTATTATCTGTGGCACCCCCAGAATGCCGATGCGCCGACACAGTACCAATCCCAGTATCCCTACGAATCGCTGGAGCGCAATGCAAATAGCATCCGCCCACATTATGAGGATCAGCGCGGAGATTGGCGCACAGACTTTCTCCACCACCTCGCGGTGATGAGTGGCGTGCGTTTGCTGCCTCCGTAGTCGTTTATGTCTTCTGAATAAAAAACTGACTTTCTCAACGCACCTCAAAACCACACCTTTGAGGCGTTTCTGTATCGTGCGCCGATCCTGAATAAGCCTCCAAGCCTTTTGCACTGACCCAACCGCTGACGGTGCCATGGTCTTTACAAGTCAGTTGGATACGTACAAAATACACGTGATGCGTTGGATCGAACACTTCATCACCGTACACGGTCACGATCGCACCCTGCGGCAGCGTGCCTAGCTGGTTGTTTGCCTCTTTCCCCCCTTTCGGATCAGATCGGACAAATAGATTCTGAACATGGTGATTCACCACGGCTACCCTCTGTGATGCACTGCTTGCGGTTGTTTTGGGAGGGAGAGAAGTGGTGGGGTGGAGGGTATGTACGTATTTCGCATACACGAACCACAGGAGACAAGCGCCGAACACGTACCACAAGGGTTTCACCAACCGACGATGCCGTATACGATTCCGACGTTGCGTACTCTTGCGTTCTTCCGGAACTACGGTGACGCTTGGAGTGACCCTAGGTGCACGGTCTCTCGGTTCGCGGTCTCTAGGTTCTCGATCTAGAGTGGCACATACCTGGAGGATCGTACTCTTCGCACGTTCTAGCGGAACCTCGAAAAACTCCTGGCCCCATTTGCCCCGCCGCTCTTGGGCGAGCGCCTCGAACACCTTTTCCTCCGCACGCCCACAGTCTTTTGTCCTGCACTGAAACACGCACCGGAACATGCCAGGTGTGCCTGTACTGGCTGCATCGTTCAGTTCTTTTGCGCGAACCTCCCCTGAGCGACGGCTGCACCCGATTTTGACATACCCATCCCGTAATCCATCGTTGACCAGAAGATAGACAACACCCGGAATCCCATGGTTCTGTCGGTAGTTGATCCCTTGGTTTCGATATCTCATCAGTGAGGGGCGGTCGTCATGTGAGAATCGTGGCGGGTAGTGTGCCACTGCGTAAAGGGTGTCAACGAGAGACCGCGAGAATCCCCTGGCTTTAGCCATGGGGAGGAAAGCGGGAGTTGTCTTGAGATCCTTGCATTGTACCGAGATGTGCTCTACCGTTGCCATCGTTGATCATACATTGAGCAGCAGAAAGACCGATGAATCTGGTGAAGGCGTAAAAATTCGATGAATATACTGGAATATAACGGTCTTGATACCTCCCGCGTCAAGACTGCCTATCGCAAGGTCATCGAGGCCATCCGTCGTGACGATTTTCGAGGTGCCCAGGTCAAGAAACTCTCCAACTTGACGCATGGCAGTTTTTACCGTGCCAAGCTCGACGATGCGAACCGCTTGCTGTTTGCACTGGTTAGACACGGAGACGCAGTATATGCTTTGATGCTGGAGGTGATCGCCAATCATGACTACGATAAATCGCGTTTTCTACGAGGCGCGGCCATTGACGAAACCCGGATCCCTGATGCCGAGATATCGGAAGCCGTGCAGGAGGCGCAACCTCTGCGTTATTTGCACCCCGAACGCACCCTGATTCATCTCTTGGATAAGCCGATTTCATTTGATGATGCCCAAGATGCGGTCTATCGGCATCGTCCGCCCCTCATTGTGGTCGGGAGCGCGGGCAGCGGCAAGACTGCCCTCACACTCGAAAAACTGAAACAGGCGGAGGGCGAGACGCTGTATGTGACGCATTCTAGCTATCTCGCCCAAAATGCCCGCGATCTTTATTACGCCCATGGTTTTGAGGCCGCCCACCAGGATGCGGTTTTTCTGTCCTACCGCGAGTTTATCGAATCAATCCGGGTACCAGCAGGGCGTGAGGCGACCTGGCGTGATTTTTCGGGCTGGTTTACGCGACTGCGCCAGCAATTCAAACCGATCGACGGCCACCAGGCTTTTGAGGAAATCCGTGGTGTGCTCACCGCGAGTACGGGCGGCGTCCTCAGCCGGGAAGCCTACCGGACGCTCGGAGTGCGTCAGTCTATTTTTCCTGAGGAACAACGGGACACCCTGTACGATCTGTTTGAAAAATACCTGGCTTGGCTCAGCGAGAACCACTTATACGATCTCAATCTCGAAGCCCAGATACGGCAGACCGAAACCAAACCGCACTATGATTTCCTAGTCGTTGACGAAGTGCAGGATCTCACCATGATCCAGTTGGCGCTGATCCTAAAAACGCTTAAAAAACCAGGCCATTTTCTGCTGTGCGGCGATTCCAACCAGATTGTCCATCCCAATTTCTTCTCTTGGAGTCAGGTCAAGAGCCTGTTCTGGCACGATCCCGATCTGGCAGCACACCAGGAATTGTCTGTGTTGACCACCAACTTTCGCAACGGTCAAGAGGTGACACGGATTTCCAACCAGTTGTTGAAAATCAAGCATCGACGGTTTGGTTCCATTGACCGCGAGAGCAATTTTCTGATTGATGCGATTGGTGACAATCCGGGCCAGGTATCGCTCTTGCAGGACAAGGACGTCACGTTACGGGAGCTCAATCAGAAGACCCGTCAATCCACGCAATTCGCCGTCCTGGTGATGCGTGATGAAGATAAGACCGAAGCGCGTCACCATTTTTCAACACCGCTGCTTTTTTCCATTCATGAGGCCAAGGGCCTAGAATACGAGAATATCGTTCTTTATCGCTTTGTCTCCAACCATCGTGCGGAATTTACCGCCATCGTTGACGGGGTGGATAAATCTGATCTCTTGGTAGACAGCTTAGCGTATCGCCGGACACGGGACAAACGGGATAAGTCCCTAGAAGTCTATAAATTCTTCGTCAACGCCCTGTATGTCGCGCTCACCAGGGCGATCAAAAATCTGTTCGTGGTCGAAGCCGATACAGAGCACTTGATTTTTGATCTCCTGGATCTGAGGACGACCCACCAGGTACAGCTAGAAGTTCGGCAATCTACGCTCGAAGAATGGCAAAAGGAGGCACATCGGCTAGAATTGCAAGGCAAACAGGAACAAGCCACAGCCATTCGCCGCGACATCCTGAAACAGAGCACACCGCCCTGGCCCGTGTTCGACGAGCCGCGAATACGGGAACTCTTGCATAAGGTCTTTCAGGAAAAGGTCACCGGCAGCAAACCCAGGCAGCAATTGTTAGAATACGCCGCCTGTCACGATGAACCTGTCTTGACAGCTCGGTTACAGCCCAACATTACGAGCCATGCCAGTGTCCAGCACCAACACAAGCCTACTCAGCACAGGACGACGCTGGGCCGCAAGCATCTGGTGGCCTATGCCGATCACCGTTTTAAAGAGATTTTGCGCCAATGCACGCAGTATGGGCTAGAATACCGTACTCCGATGAACATGACCCCGCTGATGGCGGCCGCCGCCACCGGAAACGTGCCCCTGGTGGAGGCACTGCTCGAACGCGCTGCCAACCGCGAGGCTACCGATCACTATGGCTGCAATGCTCTGCACTGGGCCATGCTGGAAGCCTTTCACGATCCCATGTTTGCGCGGGGTACTTTTGCCACCCTGTATGAACTGGTGGCACCGGCGAGCCTGGACGTCAACACTGGCGAACGTCTGATACGCATCGATCGGCGATTGTCCGAATACTTTCTGTTTCAGACCCTGTGGGTGTTGTTCAAATCCCGTTTCAACCGCCGCCAGCGTTATGCTGCCTTCGCTTCACAGACGATTCTGGATGCTTGGCAGCACCTGCCCGCGAATGTGGTAAAACCGGAACGTAATAAACGCACCCATCTGTCGGCGGTGCTGTCACGTAACGAGGTCGAACGCGACTATGCCTATAATCGAGCGTTGTTCATGCGGGTCTCGCAGGGCTGGTATCAGTTCAACCCAAAACTGTCGGTACGATGGGGCACCACGGACACAGAGAGCTGGCAGCCCATTTATACGGCGCTGAATCTGCCGCTCATCCGCGAGTTTTCCGTGGATTTTCTGATCCCCAGGCTTGACGAATACTGGCGCATGGCAACTGCGGCGGTGCCCGTTTTTCCGGCAAGCACTGTGTCGGAATAAGCGATTATTTCTGTGTCGTTCACAACCTTGCTTTCAGGCAGGGAACCGTTTTACCTTACGGGATGGAAGGGTACCTCTATGTTCCAGAAACTTCGCAAGACCAGCATATCCAGGCGATTCTCGATTGGGATTACTGCGGTCGTTGTTTTATTGCTCGTCACAACCGCAATCAGAGTGATCTACCCCATCCATATCTATACGACCATTGGTTCTGAAATACGTGAGCGCGAGGAAAAGATTGCACTGATCAGTGCGGTTGGCGATCATATCGATGCTATCGTTACCTCTATTCTGATGCTACATCTGGTGAGCAGTGAAGAAAGAACACACTTTCTTGACACCATTAAACAAGATGCCGATCGAATAGAAGGGAATTTTGCCTTTCTTAAAGCGATCGTCAGAACGCAAAAAGGCACTCATTTACTCACTGAGTTGGTCGATTTGTACCACGATCGAGCCACAGGGATCGCATTCTTCGTTGACGCAGAAAAGAATGCGAGCACCACTTACGTTCTACCCATTCATGACATTATTCATTTGAGTGCACGATACCATGCACAGGTGCAGCAATTTGTTGAATACCAGCAACATGCCGAATACAATATACAACGTTTAGCAGAAAACACAATGTACCTCACTATTTTCTATGAAATCATTGTTAATCTGCTGGTGGCCATTCTTCTTGGGTTTGTTGCTTGGTGGATCATACCCAACATCAATAAGCCAATTCGCAAAATATCGCAATTTGTCGAGACAATAAGCCATGGTAAGGTTCCAGAACCTATGGTCGGTGAATGGGCTGGTGAGTTCGAGGACATTCGCAAACACATCAACAACATGAGTGAAGCTATTAATGCACTCTTTACACTGGATCATTATGCACTGCAAGTGGGTACCAGAAATCCAGTTGCCAATCTTGAACTTGCCCTTCAGAACCACCTAGACTGGAAAATGCAGTTCGCTACGGCTGTGCATAACAAGACGCAGATCGACCGAGGAGCACATGGAGCGAAGCGTAGTGCGACGAGCCCCGCGTAGCCGTGAGGGCCGTACGTTTTGTCGATGTCCGCAGCCGTATCGCGGGCTGAGACAAAACGTAAGGCAACCGAGCACGGCGTAAAGCCATTT
>CAIJYR010000001.1 GCA_903824965.1 uncultured Thiotrichales bacterium | reverse complement strand
GGCGAGCCAGCGAAGTGGCGAGTCGTGGCGGACGCAGGGCGGCGCGGGCGCCGAAGGCACGGCATGTCGCCAATTTTTCGCTCCCGACGGCGACTGGGATGTCCCAGTCGGGTATCGCGAAAAATGGCGACTTCCCTGCATTATTTCACGAAAGCATGTCCGTTTCCGAGGCAAGCTATTGAATCTTCCAGCCATTCACATGCCACTCTTCGTGACTGCGCGTCTCGTGGACGACAAGGCCAGGGGATCGGTGGAAATAGCCATGCTCTGTGATCACGTAGTGCAAGGTCTTGCAGACGGACTGATCACACACCTCGGCTTCTGCACTGGAGGGGTGCCGTCCAAGAGCGGCAATGACCTGTGGCTCCGTCATGCCCACTTCTAAGAGCAGACTACAGGCCGCAGCAGTCTCACAGTGCTGGGTGAGTGTGGCGACGGGCAGGGACAGCACAGACAGCGCAGACAACAGCAAAAAAAGAACACCGGAAGAGAGAGACATCACACCGTACCTATCGTACCTGAGGAACATCGGTGAGCAATCGGAAACCGTTGCCGGTCTTTCCCAACGCCTACTTCACTTCTGAACGTCGCTGATCGCACGATTGTGGGTGGGTTCTGCGAGGGCCCGTTCATAGCGAATCAAAACGACGATCCCGACGACCGACGCCAGTGCCAGTGTGTACCAGATGATTGCATTGAGTAAATGCCCGTTGTAAAACTTCAGAATCGTCAAGCCACCGACTGGCCAACCCCCTGTGTTTTGGTGAGCATCTGCGTCAATAAAATAGGGCGCGACATCTACAACAGGTAATCCACGGGTGGCCGCAATGGCCATCACATCACGCGAATACCAGCGGCCGTTGGTCGGATCGTTACGGCGAAGAACAGCACCGCGTGGCTCAGGGAGACGCAACAATCCGCAGACATGAACCGGAATCGGTGGCTGCGAGGCACTACGGCTTTCAGGGACACGATGTGCCACATCAACAAACCCACGGTTGATGAGGATAAAGCTGCCATCGGGGGAGTGTAACGGTGTCAATACCCAACTGCCAGAACCGAGTCGGGTGGAAGCCTGCACCAGCGTTTCTTGCTCGTGCAACATCAGTCCATCTGCGCAAACCTTGCGGTATTCGTAATGCTCAACGTCTATCGCTGGCCACTGCGACCGCACGGGAACAGGCACAGCAGGTGCCTGCTGCCCCGCTTCCACACGGGCGATCAGATCCTGCTTCCAGCTGAGGCGCTTCACTTGCCAGTTGCCAAGCAAAAGGAAGCTACCACAGGCCAGAAGCAGGAAAGCGACAGAGAACAGCATACGCCATTTGGTGGGCGTTGCTGTTATCTGTGTCACATATGCATTCCGGCTGGCATGGGCATCATGTTCATATCCATGCTATACATGACCCAGATAGAGCCGCCGACTGCACAAACGACGAGTATAAACGTAAAGATCACCGCGAGCATCGTCCAGCCGCCTTCTGAAGTCGCATCCAGGTGCAGGAAGTAGTACACATGCACGAGCATCTGTACGACAGCAAGCACGAGGATGATCACGGTCGTCGCCATTGCACTGGACAACATATGCCCCATCACCAGTGCGAAGGGAATGACCGTCAGGACGACCGACAGTATGAAGCCCGTTTTGTAGCTTGCGAAGGAGCCATGCGCCCCCTCGTGACCATGATGGTGGTCATGTGCATGTTGCTCAGAAACTGTACTCACCGCAGGACTCCCATCAAGTAGACGAAGGTGAAGATCCAAATCCAGACGATATCAAGGAAGTGCCAGAACAAGCTCCAACAGGCAAGGCGTTGGCGATTGGGGGCAATTCCATACCGTGCAATCTGCACCATGAGTACGACCAGCCAGAGGGTACCAAAACTGACGTGCATACCGTGCGTGCTGACCAACGTAAAGAAGGCGGACAGGAAAGCACTACGCTGCGGGCCTGCAGCATCGGCAATCATGTGCGAGAACTCGGTTATCTCGACGCCGACAAAGCCTGCGCCTAAGAGACCAGCGATCGCGAGCCACATCAGCGTTGGCCCCTTGCGGTTATTGGTATTTTCCACCATCGCAAAACCACAGGTGATCGACGACAGCAACAGCAATGCTGTGTTGATCCCTACGATTTTCAGGTCGAACACATCTTTTGGTCCAGGCCCCCCAGCGGAGTGGGTTCCGAAAACAGCATACGCCGCAAACAACGACGCAAAGAGAAAGCAGTCACTCATCACGTAAATCCAGAACCCCAGCATCAATGGGTTTTCTGGGTGATGCTCTTCCTTCATGTAAAACTCACCAATCGGGATGCTGCTTGTCATGTGGGTTGTGTTACTCATCAATGTCTCCGAGAAACCCTGTCCTTCAGGGCGGGGATGAAAGGAGACGGTTTTTTGGTAGCCGTCTGTTCGTCCGTAATAAGGTGCCGGTCTTTCCCGGCTGTCAGCCCTCACGGGCCTAATGATGCACACCTCTCAGTATTGATCGGTGTGGCGCCCCTCGCTGCCCCGTTGCAACGCAGCTTCGGTTCTTGCGAACCTTGCAGCAGACCGTTTCGTGGTTACCCGAACCTTGTCTGCATCCGCCGCTTTCAGTGCCTGGAGTTGAGGAAGCGCCCCAGGGTGAGTCTTATACTTCGTTGCAACGTAGCCACGGTATAGGTTTTCTGGACTAGGAACCAGCCTGTTGCGCGAGCAGACGGGTACGCTCGGCTTCCGTACGTGCGATCTCGTCAACCGGAATGTAGAAATCGCGCTTATAGTTGAAGGAGTACTGGATCACCGTACCGATCAACGCCACAAAGGAAACCGCTGCAAGCCACCAAATGTGCCAAACCAACGCAAAGCCCCAGATAAACGCGAAAGCACTGATGACGACACCCGCCCCCGTGTTCTTCGGCATATGGATGGGGATGAAGCCCTCCAACGGACGTTTATAGCCACGTTCCTTCATGTCAGCCCATGCATCAATATCATGCACAATCGGCGTAAACGCGAAGTTATAGACAGGCGCAGGCGAAGCGGTTGACCATTCCAGTGTACGGCCATTCCAAGGATCGCCAGTGGTGTCACGCAGTTGGTCACGATCGCGGAAGCTCACGTACAACTGCATCACGAAGCTCAGGATGCCGAACAGAATCAAGACTGCACCGAATGCCATCAGCTGAAAATAGATCTGCAGAGCCGGGTCATCGAAGTGGTTCATACGGCGCTGGACACCCATCAGGCCCAGCATGTACTGCGGTATCGTCGCGAACCCAAACCCGATCATCCAGAACCAGAACGAGCACTTGCCCCAGAACGGTGCGAGCCTAAAGCCCAACGACTTCGGGAACCAGAAGGTAATGCCTGCCATCAGACCCGCCAGCACGCCACCGATAATGACGTTGTGGAAATGCGCGACCAAAAACAGGTTGTTGTGCAGTTCAAAGTCCGCTGCTGGTACTGCAAGCAGCACGCCGGTCAAGCCACCGACCCCAAAGGTCAACATGAAACCCATGGTCCACAGCATCGGTACCTCAAAACGAATGCGGCCGCGATACATGGTGAACAACCAGTTGTACATCTTCGCACCCGTCGGAATCGAGATGATCATCGTAGCGAGGGCGAAGAAGGAGTTGACAGTCTCACCGGAGCCCATCGTGAAGAAATGGTGCAACCACACGATATAGGACAGCACAGTGATACAAACGGTCGCGTAGACCATTGAATTATAGCCAAACAGGCGCTTGCCGGAGAATGTGGAAACCACCTCGGAGAATATCCCAAACGCTGGCAGCACAAGAATGTACACCTCTGGATGACCCCAGATCCAGATCATATTGATGTACATCATCGGGTTGCCGCCCAGATCATTCACGAAGAAATTGGTGCCCACATAGCGATCCAGCGATAGCAGAAAGAGAACGCCGGTAAACACAGGAAAGGCGGCAATCAACAGGACGCTTGCACAGAACGAGGTCCAAGAAAAGATCGGCATCTTCATCATGGTCATGCCAGGAGCACGCATTTTGATGATGGTCACGACCATATTGATACCGGTAAACAGGCTACCGAGGCCAGCAATCTGCATCGACCAGATGAAGTAATCTACGCCCGTATCTGGACTAAAGGAAAGTTCAGACAGGGGTGGATAAGCCAGCCAGCCGGTGCGTGAGTATTCGCCGACAAACAACGACAGCATGGTCAATGCGGCACCAACCGCAGTAAACCAAAAACTAACGCTGTTGAGCATAGGAAAGGCTACGTCACGGGCACCGATCTGGAGGGGCATAGCAACGTTGATCAAACCGATCACCAAAGGCATCGCCACAAAGAAGATCATGATCACGCCGTGGGCGGAAAAGATCTGGTCGTAGTGTTCGTGGGGTAAATAACCCGCCGAGTCACCGAAGGCGAGTGCTTGTTGCAAGCGCATCATCAGCGCATCGGCAAAGCCACGCAACAGCATGACGATGGCGAGGACGATGTACATGATGCCAATCTTCTTGTGGTCGATGGTCGTGAACCATTCGCGCCACAGATAACCCCACAAACCAAAACGGGTAATGACGGCGAGCAGCGCAATGCCGGCCACAGCGACCACAGCAAAGGTACCCATGATGATCGGCACATGAAGCGGGATGGCGTCCCAACTCAGACGTCCAAACAGCGACGAAATCATTTCAGACTTTTCTTGCATGAGTGGTTCTCAGGTAGAGGGATAGGGTGGGACTCAGTTGAGCACAGGGGACGCACTGGATGCTGCGGATGCTGCACCCGGAGGGGTGTTGCACACAGGCTGGCTGAGGGCAAGACCAGAATCGCCGCGCAGTTCGCTCGCCATCATGTCACGTTTGCATTTTGTGCCAGGCGCGACGCAACGATTGAGGATGGCGTCGTAGAGACCTGTAGCAACGCTACTGTAACGGTGAACTGGCTCACGAATGCTCGGCTTTTCGAGTGCTAGATACTCGGCTGTCCCAAGGGTACCACCGCTTTTGGCCTTCGCAACCCACTCGTCGAAGTCCTTCTGGGTCATACCAAAGAAGCGGAACCGCATATCGGAGAATCCAGCACCACTGTAGTTGCCAGAAAGACCCTGATAAGTGCCAACGCGGTTCACCACTGCGTGAAGCTGTCCCTGCATCCCTGGTACCACGACAATCATGCCAGCCATGGCTGGGATCGATAACGCATTCATGATTGAGGTGGCCGTGATGTCAAAGCTGATCGGCACGTCTATCGGCGCAGCGAGCTCATTGACAGTCGCAATGCCCTGCTCTGGATAGATGAACAGCCACTTCCAATCCATCGCGACGGCCTGCACTTTCAGAGGCTTCACGTTGGCGGGGAGTGGGCGTGTAGCATCCAGCCGGGTTAAAGGATGAAAGGGATCCAGGCTGTGGGTGGTTTTCCAGGTGACTACACCGAGCACGACAATAATCAGCAACGGCAACGTCCACAGGGCGATTTCCAACGACGTGGAGTGACTCCAGTTCGGCGTGTAAGTAGCCTTCGTGTTGGACGCACGGTAGTGCCAAGCGAACAAGGCCGACAGCAGCGTGACCGGCACGACAACCAACAGCATCAGTTCGGTAGCAAAGATCATTAGTTCGCTTTGCTGGACGGCAATATCACCGGCCGGATTGAGGAGTGCCCAATCACAACCGCTCAGCGAGACGCCTAACGCAATAATACCTAGTATCTTGTGTTTTATTAGCATGGCCCTAGGGAATCTGAAGGTTTTATGAGATGGAGTAACTTGATTTCGGATAAACGTCTTTATACATATAACATATTGCCCTCCGCTTTGCTACACGGGGTTACGCTATGTTCGTCAGTATGCAGCACGAGACTGCTGCCCCGATTCCGCAGCCGTCTGGCGTTGACACAGGGATCCCGTACCCCGCGAACCACAAACCTCCGCCTTTAGGTGTGGGGTTCTTGACCACTTTATTGGGGTTCGCTGTCGCCCACGCTTGGGGCGTATTGTACCAAAACAGTATGCAAAAACCTAGCAGATTGTTGCACCCAAAGGGCCGCTAAATGTTTACAAAAACATTCAACTTTTCGGAACAAGTGACACTCACCTTACCAGTGCTTCCAATTGCCTCAACTCATCGTCTGTGTGGCCCATCATCTTTGCAGGCTGAATGTCACCCTTTTTGCCTAAGGGAATATAGACCGATTGATCGTGGTGCGAGGATTCTAATACCGTGCTCCGCCCTCCTCCCTGTGGCGTGATGATCAGCTTGCCATAACAAAGACATACATAACCCAAGTTGCCACCTATCAGGCGACGAAGACCGCATAAGAAATATGATATTTCAGGCTGCGAATTGAAAGCTGTGAGCCAGGACAAACAGAAATGCTTTTAATTCAAAACCAGCACTGGTAACTGCATGAATCG